>NZ_CEVYEL010000007.1:0-74164 GCF_982403165.1 Longicatena sp. | reverse complement strand
AGGTCGTCTTTCCATATTTCACCGTAATGGATGGTTTGATGGCCTTTCCTGTATAGGTTCTAGTAGAAAGACTGTTATAGCTTAGTGTGGATACGCTTCGTTTATTGATCGTAAATGTTTTAACGATTGTGCCGGTATAGTTACCTTTTCCACTAATCTTTACACTTCCTTTACCAGGTGAAATATTCTTTCCATAAGAAATTGTATAATCGCGCCCATTCTTTAAGGTCGTTTTTCCATACTTCACGCTAATGGATGGTTTGATTGCCTTTCCCGTATAGGTTCTTGCAGAAAGTCCGCCATAGCTTAATGTGGTAACACTTCGTTTGCTAATTGTAAATGTTTTTGAAATCGAACCGGTATAATTCCCTTTCCCACTGATTTTTACCGTTCCTTTGCCTAATGAGGTATTCTTCCCATAAGAAACTGTATAATCTGTTCCATTCTTTAACGTTTTCGTACCATCTTTTATGGTAATCGATGGTTTGATTTGTGAGCCAGTAAACATACTGTTTTTTACTGTAATATTAGTCTTTGTTATGGATGGGAGAATGACCGTAATCTTTGCCTTCACTTCTAACCCTTCTGGTGTTTTCGCATATATATAAGTATTACCTGCATTTACAGCAGTTACTTTACCATTATTATCAATTTTGGCTACTTTACTGTTACCTGTTCTCCACGTAACGGATTTAGATGCGCTAGTAGGTGAAGTCGTTAGTTTAAAAGTATACGTTGCGTTTTTCTCTAATGCTTTTGATGCACAATTCAGTGATATCTTTTCCGGTATCGTTATAACATTCAATCCTTTTTGCTGACATATAGTATATGCATAAGAATCTTTATAGCATCTTATGGATGCTTTCACACATCCACTAAAAGCTGATGTTCTGACATCATCAACGAAATTTGTCACATTTTTCCCAATTGTTAGTTGTTTCATCTCACCACTATCATATCCGCTTAGCCAAAATGCATATTGCGATATTGTTTTTGTATTATTAGGAACAGTATAAGATTGTCCTTTCGCATTTGGATAATATATGAGTTTAGAACAGTCTTTATTGAAAAGAACACCATCAATAGTTGAAAAATTTTGATTTTCGGCATCAACTTCAAACGCTTTTAGCTGTTTGCATTTACCGAATGCAGGTGGCATATTAGAAATAGCTACTCCAAAAGCGATATCTTTTAATGCCTTATTAATTTTTAATTTTTGAATATTAGAATCATAAAAAGCTCCAAAACCAATAGAAGTCAAGTTTCCAGTATCCAACGTCTGTAAATAACGATTAGAAATAAAAGCAAAATTCTCTACCTCTTTTACATTCGCTGGTACCTTAAAGCTAGTTTCCGGTTTTCCTGCCGGATAGTATCGTAATGTAGTTTTTCCTTTATCATAAAGTACCCCATTCAGACTAGAAAAATAAGCATTATCTATCGCTACATTGATTTCTTTTAACTTATTATATACTTCCGCATATTTATCAAGGCCATAGGCATTTCTTTTAATAGCCAGTTCTTTTACTGGATAGCCTGCAATTTTGGCAGGCAAGGTAAATACCTCTGTATCTTTAGGTAATAACACTTCTACATATGCATCTTCATAAGGAATATGCCTAAAATAACAGTCTGTTGTTACATCATATTGATAGCCATCATAGAAATCATCTGCAGCTTTGCTTACCTCTGAATAACTCCGCGTTTTCCCCTCTATCGGCAACGTCATACAAGACATCGACAATATCCCAATAATCATACTTATTATAATTTTTTTAATCATCTGCTATACACCCTTTCTCAATAATCAATTATTTTGTCTTTATCCGTTTCATCGAACTATAAGAGCCATAATACTTTTTACCATCCATTGTCTTATAAGCTCTTACTTTTATATAATACGTCTTATTTCTTGATAGTTTTAAGGTTTTACTTGTACCACTTGTCACATACTTCAGTTTTCCTTTAGCACTTGTGGCATAAGCTATTTGATACCCACTTGCTCCGGTGGCTTTGGCTGTCACCTTTAAGCTTCCTTTGCCTGCCTTGATACTCACACTTGGTTTTTTCGGTACGATTTTAAAGCTTCTAGTGATTGTTCCACTATAGTTGCCTTTCCCGCTGATTTTTACTGTGCCTTTGCCAGTAGCTACATTTTTTCCATAAGACAGTGTGTAATCACGTCCGTTTTTCAAGGTCGTCTTTCCATATTTCACCGTAATGGATGGTTTGATGGCCTTTCCTGTATAAGTTCTAGTAGAAAGACTGTTATAGCTTAATGTGGATACGCTTCGTTTATTGATCGTAAATGTTTTGGTGATCGTGCCGGTATAGTTGCCTTTTCCACTAATCTTTACGCTTCCTTTACCAGGTGAAATATTCTTTCCATAAGAAATCGTATAATCGCGCCCATTCTTTAAGGTTGTTTTCCCATACTTCACGCTAATGGATGGTTTGATTGCCTTTCCCGTATAAGTTCTTGCAGAAAGTCCGCCATAGCTTAATGTGGTAACACTTCGTTTGCTAATTGTAAATGTTTTTGAAATCGAACCGGTATAATTCCCTTTCCCACTGATTTTTACCGTTCCTTTGCCTAATGAGGTATTCTTCCCATAAGAAACTGTATAATCTGTTCCATTCTTTAACGTTTTCGTACCATCTTTTATGGTAATCGATGGTTTGATTTGTCCTCCTGCATAGGAATATTTACTTCCCATTGTACATGAAAACTTTTCTATGCCGCGTTTCTTTATCACAAAACTTTTTGCTATGCTACCTGTAAAATTCCCTTTTCCTGTTATGATAACCGATGCGTTACCAGCATTGGTATTATTCTTATATGTTATCGTATAATCCGTATTATTCAGTAATACCTTGTCAGCGTATTTTACAGTGACAGAAGGTTTTATTTCTTTCCCTGTATAGGTCACAGAATTGATACTACTCATCGTTGCTTGTGAAAGACTTTTTACTTTTGGCAGTACAATTTTGCTTGGTGTCGAGACAGAGCCTGTATTCCCTAATAAAAATCCTATATTTTCACCCCACGCATAAAGCTCACCTGTATACATTAACGCTAAAACAGAGTTATCTACTAATTTAACTTTTTTGACATTTGTTAAAACTTTTATCGGCTTAGTAGAATTCGTCTTAGTTCCATTTCCTAATTGTCCAAAAGAATTAAATCCCCATGTATAAACTTCTCCGTTGTTTGATAAAGCAAGACCATTACCAATCGATATATCGATAGATGCAATGTTTGATAATATTTTAACCGGCCTTTTTTGATTTCCCATTGCTTGCCCATTACCTATTAAGCCATTATCATTATTGCCAAACATATATAAGTCATCATCTTTTGTAATAACTGCCGTAACATTTTGAAATAAAGAAACCGACTTTACATTATCCATAATCTTTACTGGCTTCGTCACTTCATATTCCATATCATTCCCATTACCAATTTCACCATAAAAGTTTTTACCCCACATATATAGAGAACCATCTTTTTTAATAGTGGCAGTACGATCGTTGTTTATGCAAAAAGACACTACATCACTCATGACTTTTACTGGTGTGTCTTGTTCCGTATTCGTTCCATTACCGATTTGCCCATTATGATTATTTCCCCATAAGAATAAATCACCATTAGTTTTCAAAACACCCCAGAATTGATCTTTTATGTCAAAGTCTGCCACATCATCCAATTTCATCTGACCATTTTCACCAGTTCCCCATAGGTATAAATTGTCCGTTGCAGATAAAGCTCCGGTATAATATTTATAACTTTTATACTTCACAGCATTACTTATTAATTTTTTAGGTGGTGTGCTCGTTTTACTTCCTTGACCCGTCATCGCAGACAAAGAATCACCGCCCCATGTATACAGATCGCCATTTTTCTTTATAGCAGCACAATCTGATCCCGGTATATAGGTTTTGACATCACTCATAATTTTCGTTGGTGTAAGTTTCTTAGTATCCCAAGATGCTGAAATACCCAAATCTCCATATCGATTTGATCCATTAGTATATATACTTCCATCTGTTTTTAAAATAACGGTTGACCTTGCTTTTTTTTCAACCGCCTTGACATCCCCCATAATGCGCGTTGGCATATGTTTGGCAGTCGTCGTATTGTCCCCTACTTCGCCATTCGTATTACGTCCCCACATATAGAGACTACCATTTTTCGTAACGGCTGCACCTTCCATACTATCCGAAGCATCAAAGTCAACAACTTGATATCCATCATCTTCTGCTGCCTTTACCTTTGACATCCCTAATGTTGTATTTTCCACATCGACTGGCAACATCATACAAGATATTGACAATACACCTGCAAAAATACCTTTTAAAATCTTTTTCATCTTTGTTGTTCCACCTTTCTTTATTCATCAATCATTTTTATTATAGTCGAAAAAGAAATCGCTGCCTTACGAATAATGACATGAAACTTGATGTTTTTACGATATGGTACCAACATTTACATTTTCCATAAACACGCTGACGCTTACCTCATGTCCCTTATCCTGGATTAACATATCGCCATGATACTTTTCAGCTGTCCGCTGTAAAATTTTTAACCCCAGTCCATGCGGTTCACTCGTGTCTGTTTTTGTCGTTTTCCCGCTGTTTTTATCAATGTGTAGATTGGCAGGTTTTGCGTTTTCTACCTTAACGATCAGCTGATTCATTTTTAATGCCGAAGTTATTTTTAACATGCGCTGTGTTTCATCAACTTGACAATTTGCCTCAATTGCATTATCTAATAAGTTCGCATAGACACATATCAGGTCGACATATGCAATATTGAGCTGTTGTGGTATTTGCACTTGGATATCAAAAGGAATGTGCAAGCTTTTCGCTAAGAGTGATTTATTATACAGGATAGCATCTATCGTTTTGTTATCACAAAAATCTACTTGATAAAGCTGCTCACTGTTGGAAATAATCTCATTTACCGCTTCATGGAACGCTTTTTCACTCATTTTATCTGCATTCATTTGTAGATTTTTTAACATATGTGAAACTTGCTCTTTGATATCCTCCAATTGATCATCCAATTGCGCTTTCACCTTTTTGTGTTCTTCGGCATACTTTTGTTGCTTCAGCAGCATACTTTGTTTTTTCTCTTCTTCAATGTTGCGAAATATTTTACGAAATAAATAATATAGCACGATGCAGGAAATGACCTGCAATAAGAATACTCCTGCAAATACATACATATCACTTGTTTTATGCCATTGTCCAAATGCTAAAACAATGAAGATCAGCACTTGCATGATACCTAATAAACCGATTTCCTTATTCTTCTTTAAAAATTGAACCATGTTGTTCCTCCTGATGTAACAGCATATGTGCTGTTTCCATATAATTTTGTAAATCATGATGTAATACATGCTGGTACATTCGATTATCTTCACAATTTCTTAATAACAATTCATAAGAAGCATAAGATGCTTTTACCTTTTCTTGTCTTTGATACATAAGACTGACATGATGTGCTTCATAACAAAAGATGATAAAAAAGACACTTTGGACAATTCCTGTTATAAAGTAGTTGATTTCGTTTTTCGGACAGCAAAGTAAATAAAATACCGGTGCTAAAAAAATAGTAAACATTCCGCTGGCACACAATAATAACAAATATTCCGGATTTTGGGGTGGTGTTGTTAGAAAATATGAACGTAGGATTTTTTGTACAAGATAAGCAAAGCCCCAAGTAATCAGAAAGCATATGCCATATACCCATGGTTGTTCCAACAATATCGTCAATATATCAATATGAAAACCATACATAACAACAAAATCGAATAGAAATTCCGGTAAGAACAAAATCATAAGATATGTAATCATGACAAATAGTTGATATTTAAATTGATCTTTAAATAAGAAGATGACAAAACCAAACATTAACGTATATGCAATCAGTGATCGTACGACTCTGTCACTTGACAAAAATGGCAACGTATCACAAATCATAAAGATGAGCGCGAAAATGCCGTATTGCCATAGTTTCCCTTTGAAAGTAAGGCAGCGATAGCAAAACCATACGAATACGATGTTTAACATTGTCTGGTAAAATAGCTGAAAAGATGTAACTGATAAGATATTCATAACTACACCATGCTTTCATCCATTAGATGATAAATTTTTTCTTTTGCGGCTTTTTCATAGCTTCGACTGACAGGCAATTCTTTTCCGTTTTTCATAATAATTTTATCTCTTGAAAACGAACGAATGTAATCAAAATTGATGATAAAGCTATGATGAATACGAATAAATAAATCCTCCGGCAATTGATTCATAATATCATCGATCTTCTGATAAACGGTTTGTTCTTCATCACACATAATAATATTTGTTTTACGTCCTTCCCGTTCGATATAAATAATATCGGGAATACTTAATAAGATAACTTCTTTTTTCCAATGAATCGGCAATATGTTACGCTCTTTATTGTGATAATGTTTAATGGCTTTTGCCAGTGCTTTAGGAAAGCGATTTAAGGTATTTTTTTTTATAATTAAATAGACATGGTCAACTTCATACACAAAAGGAGCGTACGCTAAATAAGCGCTTATAAAAATAACTGCCGTATGCGGGTAGATCCGCTTAACTTGTTTTGCTAGTTCAATACCATTGGCATTTGACAGACGAATATCCATAATGAGAATATCTATCCCCTTCCCTAATTTCATATGTTCTTGCAAACCTTCAGCATCCATATAACAAGTGATTTTATATTGCTCCCCTTGCAAATATTGTTCACATAATGTTCGATATTCTTCCAATTGGATGTATTCATCTTCTACGACTACGAGTTGCATCATCATTCTTCCTCCTCTGTAATGTTTTGACTATTTCTAATTGATTTTGCAAATCATGGCGAAAAAGTCGTACATATTCATTTCTTTTCTTTACATCGTTTAAATACTGTTCATTCACTTCTGTATAAAATACTTGGTGGTTATGGAATGCTAATTCACTCCTTTTCTTTCGCACATACCCCCATAGGGTAATCACACTTCCGACTAAGCAGGCCATTGCCAATACAAAACATATTCGCATATCATTTTTATAATAACCGCCGATAATAACAAATAACGGGAACAATACAATCATAAAGAAGGTTAATAGAAAGATTATCCATAAATACAGGTCGATTGATATGGAAAGATGGTCTCTTTTTCGTATACTGCGAGAACATAAAACCATGCATGGGTATATCAAAAGAAGTGATAGAAAGATAACATCCATATGCTCTGCATAAAAAGAAGCGATATCCCCATTTAGTAATAACAGCACAAAGTCAAATGGCAATTCTGACAAGATCAACAGACAACTGATTACTAGAATATGGAAGACATATCGTTTTGCTGATCCTTTATAAAAGGTATGTTGAGCGAAATACCAACATACATATGTAAAAATATTACGCATCACTACTTGATGGATAAGTATGGTTTCGGTAATCAGAGCTGCCACAGAGCAAATAATGATACATGCAGGCAAAGACAGTTTCTTATATTTTCGTTCTAGTAAAGAATCAAAGAAACAAGCAATGCCAATCGATAAGAGCACATTATAAATTAAAAAATTTAAAGATGTATACGCTGTTTGCATTCTTATTCATCTTCCCTTCTTTCAATAGTATTATCTTTTCTATACATGCGTTCTAATGCCGCTAATTGATTTTTTAAGTCATGACGCAAGATCTGCTTATATTCCACCTTATACTCCTTCATCTGTTCAACCTCTTCTAACATCGCCTGGGTATTACTTTGCATTCGCTTGATTTGCAGCATACTGTCATAGTATTTTTTCAATACATAATGATTTCCCCATAGCAGCAAGATTTCCATCATCAATAAAACTGGTGATTGTGCTTCTAAAAAATCTTGCAAGTAAATTAACAACGGTATAAAAAATATTAATACGAAATAAGATAAAAGCAGCACTGTCAGATAAACATTTATGTGTAAAACCGTTTGTCGTCTTTTTCTTAAAAAATATGACACTAGCCATAAACCGATAAAATTCCAAAGCCCTAATAATGGCATGGTTAGCGGATACTGTTGTAAAAACACTTCAGGTGAATACGTGGTGCAATTTATTACATAAAGATCCAGAGGTATTTCCAAGATTGGAACCATCAGCATAAGGATTACCAGAACGACCATTCTCCATAATAAACGATCTTTATATAAGAAGCAGATAATAAAAAGCAAACTGCTAAAATATAAGAATTCGCGCATCAAGAGTTCTTCATAAAAAATATTCATAATAACAATGGAACTAAACAAATTACAGATAAGATGAATACACAAGGAAGTTTTTCCATGAGCTCTTGTCAAGAGAGTATCAAGATAATAAGTGACGGCAATTGCATATAAAAAATTATAAACAGCAACATTCATTTCATTCTCACCTACCCCGATTTTACGTATATATATTATCTCATATATTTCTTTTTAAATATGTCAATAATTACATGAATTGCGATATTTTTACAATATATCCTTACAATTGCTGCACCATATAGGAAAAGCGTTTAACCAATTAGAAGATGATTGGCTAAACGCTATTTTCATCGCTATTCAGATTCTTATTATTTCGTTCTTATGCATCTTAACGTGCTGTAAGAGCTATAGCATTTTTTATTGCCAACGATCTTATAAGCTCTTACTTTTACATAATACGTCTTATTTCTTGATAGCTTTAACGTTTTACTCGTACCACTTGTGACATACTTCAGTTTTCCTTTGGCACTTGTGGCATAAGCTATTTGATAACTGCCGGCACCTTTTGCTTTTGCCGTAATTTTTAAACTGGCGTTGCCAGGTACGATACTGACCGTTGGCTTTACAGGCACGATTTGGAATGTTTTCGTAACACTTCCGGTATAATTTCCTTTACCGATGATTTTCACTGTACCGATTCCGACTGCTGTGTTTTTCCCATAGGTGATCGTATAATTTTTACCGGATTTTAATGTTGTTTTGCCATTTTTCACGGTAATGGCAGGCTTAATTGTTTTTCCTGTATATGCTTTATTCACCAAACCTGAAACACTTAGTTTTGCTACATTGCTTTTTGTAATCGTGAAAGATTTATAAATGGTACCGCTGTAATTTCCGGCTCCCAGTATGATCATAGAGGCGCTTCCCACTGCTACATTATTGGCATAGGCAACCTTATAATCACGACCATTTTTTAAAGTCGTTGTACCTAATGTGACAACAGGACTTTGTTTGATTGGCTGGCCTGTATAAGATTTATTTACAATCCCACTAACTTTTGCTGCTGCTAAACTTTTCTTACTTATCGAAATTCTGGCAAAACTTTGCAATGCCCGATAGCTTGGATGTTCTATTTTAAAATAGATCGTTGCAGAACCTGCTTGTGTCCTTGTCGGCTTTTTCGTTGTCCATGTACCATTAGCACCTACTTTATAAGACACAGTGCTTCCGGCAGGATATGCGCTTAAACTTATACTATGTGCCTTGCCATCATAGACTCCGGTATAGCTTTTGGCCATCACTTTACTGGTTTTTTCTTTTGTTAGGAAAAACAATCCTTTTTTATTAGTTTTAAAGTCTAAGATTCCCGATTGCTGAATGGCTCTTCCGGCATATGAAATCGTACTCTTGTTAGGATTAAAGCTATATAAGTTATAATTGCCATCCGCAAGCCCTTTGGTTCGCATGAAAACATGTGCAACACCCGGAATGATTTCTGATCCTTTATTGACTTCGATGGCATATGCGTTTGTGACATTATGTGCCTTCAAATAGGTTGTTAACTGTGTGTTTGTGACTTGATCTTTTACGGAAGGTTTAAAAGATCCGCTGGTTTTTGTTATATCCTGAAAGCTCATACTGTAATCATAGACAAAGCTATGATCTCCGGCATGAAAAACAACAGGTACTTGGAGTGTTTGCAGAGCTTTTAATTCGGTTGAGGAAAAAGTCGTTGGGTGCATTTTGCGATAGGTAATGGATTGCCATTGACCAAAGGCATTCGTCGTATCAGATAAGTCTAAATTATTGCGCGTAGGCAAGACAAACGTATTGATCTTATTTTTCTGCTTTGCTCGAGTATACTCATTCATTGCATACTTCAGCCACTGATCAGGCTGCTGTATTTCACCTGTTGCCGTATAGTTATAAAAATCTGTATAATCGACTTTAAAATCCGTATTGTGCAAACCGCCTTTTACGGCAGTGATCGTTCCTTTGCCATTTTTTCCATGCGCATTATGTTCATCTTTATAATAAAAATATTCATCATGAGAACGTAATGGAATATCAAATGTAGCAATTGCACTCCTTGTAGTATAGGTTGCTGCCTTGCTCATGGCAACAACTGTATGGCTATTAAACATGGAAATACATACAGCACTGACCACAATAGCAATCATTGTCTTTTTCCATTGAAAGCTGCTAAAATTAATTTCAATATTTTTCATAAACCCCTCAACTTATCCCTTTTCTTTTCTTGGTTTTATTATATCTTACTTTCCCTATTTTGATAATCCCTTTTTGTTCATCGCTCATAAAAAAAACACTGTATCTACTTACACGAAAGGTAAATCCAGTGTTTTCTTATATTTACTTAGTCTTACTAGGTTTCAGCGTACTGTAAACGCCATAATACTTTTTACCATCTATCGTCTTATAAGCTCTTACTTTTACATAATACGTCTTATTTCTTGATAGTTTTAAGGTTTTACTTGTACCACTTGTCACATACTTCAGTTTTCCTTTAGCACTTGTGGCATAAGCTATTTGATACCCACTTGCTCCGGTGGCTTTGGCTGTCACCTTTAAGCTTCCTTTGCCTGCCTTGATACTCACACTTGGTTTTTTCGGTACGATTTTAAAGCTTCTAGTGATTGTTCCACTATAGTTGCCTTTCCCGCTGATTTTTACTGTGCCTTTGCCAGTAGCTACATTTTTTCCATAAGACAGTGTGTAATCACGTCCGTTTTTCAAGGTCGTCTTTCCATATTTCACCGTAATGGATGGTTTGATGGCCTTTCCTGTATAAGTTCTAGTAGAAAGACTGTTATAGCTTAATGTGGATACGCTTCGTTTATTAATCGTAAATGTTTTAGTGATCGTGCCGGTATAGTTACCTTTTCCACTAATCTTTACGCTTCCTTTTCCAGCGTTGGTATTTTCACCATAAGACAGTGTATAGTCTTTTCCCTTTATTAATGTTGTCGAACCATATTTCACCATAACATTAGGATTGATGCGTTTACCGGTATATGTTCTTGTGCTTAATCCTGTTATGGATCCTTTTGCGATATTGCGTCCTAAGACTTCGATCTTAGCACTGCCCGTTAAAGCCTTATAATTAGGATGCTCAATCTTGTACGATACCGTCGTTGTCCCTGCACTCGTTCTTGTTGGTTTCTTTGTTGACCATGTACCATTTGCACTTGTACGATAGGATATCTTACTGCCTGATGGATAACCACTGAGATTGATGGTATGTGCCTTCCCATCATAAGTACCGCGATATCCCTTTGCGGTGGCCTTCATCACTTTTTCTTTTGTTAAGAAGAATAAACCCTTCTGAGAAGTTGTAAAAGAAAGGACATCATCCTTTTCCACAGCTCTTCCTACATAAGAAATAGCATTATTGATTGGATTATAGTTATAAAGATTATAATAACCATTCGCCAGATTTTCCGCACGCATATGAACATTCGCTGTACCTGGCATGATTTGCGAATTGGCATTTACTTCAATGAGGTAAGGCGCATTCACATCATGGCTCTTTACATATGCCTCCAGTTTGTTATTCATGATTTGGTCATGGGCTGATGGGGTAAAAGAACCATTTGTATTGGTAATTTTCTGAAAACTCATGTTATAGTCGTAAAGATGTAAATCATACCCCGAATGAAATACCAAAGGGATCGATAGTTTCTGCATCGATGCTAATTCCGAAGCGACAAAAGCGGTAGGATGTTTGTAACGGTGTTTTCGCATATAATTAAGAAAAGCATCATTGCCATCTGATAACTCTTGGGTAGGAAATACAAAGGTCGTAATCTTATTCTTTTGTTTTGCCATGTTATACTCTTTTATGGCATATTCCAGCCACGTATTTGCTTTTTGAATTTCTCCCGTTGCTGTATAGTTATAATAATTATAATAGTCCACCGTAAAATTCGTATGATCATAACCAGCTTTGACTGATTCAATCGTACCATGAATGCCTGTATCATAATGATCATTTTTATTTGTTTTCCTATTATACTTAAAATAATTTCTATTATCCGTCATGCGAAAATCAAACGTTGCCGTTATTGTCGTATTATTACTATTTTCTTTGTAATCAAAAGCTGCTGTTTTAATGAATTCGTCTTTTGTTTCCTTCGTATTTGCATGTAGCGGCACATATCCACATAAGGATATTCCTAATAGGAATGCCAAGCATGCTGTTAATGTTTTTTTCATTTGGAATTGCTTGAAATTAATTTCTACATTTTTCATGATACCCCTCCCTTTCTTTTGTAGAAGTCATTACTGTACTATATTATTATCGCCTTCCTTTTATTTCTTCCTTTATTGTACGCTTATATCTGAATTTTTGAAATAGGGAAATTTCTTGATTTTGATAAAGTCTATGTTACTATTAAAGAGATGATTAGGGTGATGAAAATGAGAAAGCTTTTCCTATCTATGTTACTTAGCTGTTTTCTTGTTATGAACATGAATGTCCTACATGCTAAGGAGAATACGCAAGATACAATAGCTGCCACATTAAAAAGTAAAGATGTTATCGTCATGAATCGTGATACGAAAGAAATACTTTTCGCAAAAAATATAAAGAAACGTATTTATCCGGCATCGATGACAAAAATCATGACGGCAATCGTAGTAATCGAAAATACGAAGCACTTTGATAAAATTGTTGAAGCAGTGCCATCAGATACTAAGGTTATTCGCGATGAAGCTAGCATTGCAGGGCTTTTGATCGGTGAAAGAATGCGTATACAGGATGCTTTATCCTGTATGATGTTAGCATCAGGAAGTGATGCAGCTGAAATGCTAGCACGCTATACTACCGGTAATACGAAAGATTTTGTCGATCTCATGAATAACAAAGCAAAAGAATTGCATTTACAAGACACACATTTTACGAATGTATATGGAAAATACGATAAACAACATTATACTACTGTAAAAGATATGGCCCTCCTTATGGATTACGCTATGGAGAATCCCATCTTTCAAAAGATAGTTGCAAGTGATCAAGTGAAAATAAAAACGAATGCCTTTGAAGAGCGCATTGCTGAAAACTTTGTGTATGCTACATTTGATAAAGCAAAGTTGGATCATTCTTATATTACCGGGGCAAAAAGTGGCTCTATGGATGAAACCGGATTAAATTTAGCAAGTACCGCTGAAAAAGATGGGCGTCGTGTGGTGATAGTGAGCGCGGAAGCTCCCATTGATGAAAAGCACACCAATCACGTAGTTGATGCCGCTCATTTATATCAATGGTATTTTACGAATTATCAAAAGAAAATAATTTATAAAAAAGGAGATACGGTTGCAATCAAAGGGAATATCTTAACGCCTTCCTTTCATGTCGCTCTTCCTTCCGACATCTATATCGAAGCTCCACAGGGCGTCTTTAACGCTTATGAAAAAACATTTGTTTCAACTAATCAGAAAATGATTGTCAAACCAAATGATGTTGTCGGTATCCTTACCATAAAAACAAAGAATACTACGACAACATATGAAATTATCAGTGATGGCTGGCATATCGCAATCAGTGTATATGTGATTGCCACTCTCCTTATCATCTTGATTCTTTGGCTAATCATGAAAAAAAGAAGACAATCAAAGCCGCCGATTCTCATAACGAAAAGCAAGCAAAAACCGATGAAAAAAAAGCCCTGATTTCCTATATCTTAAAACGCTAAAACCAAAGCAGATATACGACAGGCTTATAAAAGTGATATCCGATGATCTATCGAAAAACTATCATCATCATAATTTTTATATGCAAATCGAATTTTTGCGTATTCCCCTACTCGTTTGCATCCTATACGCATAAGAGTATGCATTACTACCCTATTTTATTTGCTTAATTTTTTACATCTTGTTTAATGGGTTGTGTTTGTTCTTGTCGAATAAAAGATTCTCCTATTCCTAAAAACATAAATAAGAACGGTGTTGTAATTGGCTGATTGATATTTACGATTGCTTGTATGAAATAGCAAAGCATTGTCGCGGCGATGGCAAAAGCATACGGTTCTTTTTTTATAAATATCCAAAGACGTTTTAAACTGCTGATCAATGTCGAAAGATAGCATAACAAGCCTACGATGCCGGTTGTCACTAAGTATTGTAAGATTTCATTATGGGCATTATCATATAGAGCCATGGTTTCACCAAATGTATCAATTAGTAAAAGCCGTGTCGTATCAAGCCCATGTCCGAATAAAAGCTGAAGAAATGGCAGCTGTGTATAACTGTAGAGCACCCGATTCCAGATCAATCCTCTTCCCGTACCCCATGCATCATTATAACGCAGATAGTTAGCAAAGGTGCCTAATGGCTGTTTTGTATCGATAAAGGAATAATACAGAAAAAGTCCTATCGCTAAGATAACAATCAGTAACAACAATCCTCGCCCTACTTTTTGAATACCTTTAAAATACTTTTCACAAGGGCTTGTGTAAACATCCATCAAGAGATACGCAATCCCCACGATAACAAGAAAAATCCATGTGATTGGGCGATAAGCGATAAAGTGTGAAAACGTATGCAATTCTCTGCAGCTATCTTGCATAAAATAGATAAGAATTCCCATCAGTTTGAAAGTACCTAAAAAATATAAGAGAACAATAAAATAGCGTTTTAGATACTGTATGTTTTTTAAAGCGAAGTAGGCGATGATCAGCAAGAGGGTAAAAATGCCGAAATAACCACTATCACTATTCGCAATCATAAGCCCGATAAAACAAAGGATCATACTGATGGAATATAGAATCTTACTAGTTGTATTCTCACAATATAAATATAAAACGATAGTTAAGGGTAAAGAAAGACAAATCAAGGATGAAAAGAAATTAATATTTCCCATGGTTGATAAATAAAAATTACTTTGATAATCACTCACCTCTTGAAAAAAACCAAGTGGATCAATGTTGAAAAATTGCAACATGCCGATAATAACAACCGCGCCTACACTGCCTAAAAATAGTAAAAGAATCGATTGTTGTTGCTGGTATAGACGCGAAACGATCGCATATGTCCCTGCTAAAAAAAGAGCAAAGATAAGACCGGTATGACGGATCATGCCATAGCAAGAAGCACTTGGATAAGAACTTATTATGGTTGTTATCAAATAACTGCAAAGGCATAGAAAAAGCAATTTATCCGTAATCGATAAATGTATAAGTTGTTTCCATGTCGTTGTTTGATTATCTTTTTTTAGCTGTAGCTTATGTAGAGCATACAACACACCGCTAATCAGTAACGTGATTGCGGTAATTGTGATATAAAAATAGTATTTAGAATCATTCAGATTATAATAATAGTCGGTAAACCAAAATAAAAATAAACTGTTGAACAGAAAAAGATAACAATATGCCATCTTCCTTGCCATAATTAAATAACCGGTTTCTTTCTCCATAACAACACTCCCCTATGTATGCTTTATGTATAGTATAGCACTTTTTTATGCGCAGCTACATCGTTTTTTGTATGAAAAAGAAGTGCTGTTCACACTTCTTTTCATGTTTATTTGTTTTTATTCGGGCTGCCACATTCCGGACAGAATTTCATATTCTCATCACTGGTATAGCCACATGCTTCATTACTGCAAACAAAACCTTTTGTTGGTTTTGGTTTCCCACATTCACTACAGAAGTTGCCGGAATTGACTGCTCCACAAGCACATGTCCATCCTTCTTCTTGCGGTTTCGGTTTTCCGCATTCGCTGCAGAAGTTACCACTGTTGACAGCGCCGCAAGCACATGTCCATGTTGGCTTGGATGAGGCTGGTTCCTTCTTCATGAAGAAAGGATTCTCTTCTTGTTGCTGCATGCCGCTATACATATTAGCACCTTGTCCACCTGCTGCATTGGCCATTCCCATACCTAAGAATCCGGTAAAAGCTCCGGCTTCATTACTGGCTGCATTCTCCATAGCATTGGCCTGTGCGCCAGCAAGTCTTCCGGCTGCTACGCGAGAATCAGACAACATAATGGCATCATCGATGGTTTCAATACGTTTTCTGGATTCATCATCTGGTGTAACCTTAGAGATTGCGACAGCTTCAATTTCCATTCCCCGACGTTCACGCCATACTTCATCGAGGGTGTCATTCATGAACTTCGCAATTTCACGCTGCCGTTTTGGCAGATCATTAAATTGGAATCCTTCATCACTACATTTTGCCAAAGCTTCATCCAATGCATTCACGAATTCTGCATCGCATTGTTCCATCAAATCAGCTTTTGTATAAACATCACTAATATTTCCACTGATGTTGGTATAGAAAACGATAGGGTCTTTGATCTTGAACGTATAAGAGCCAAAATAACGAATATAAATCGCACGATATGTTGGATCGTTATATGCCATCGGTGTAGCACTGCCAAACTTATTATCGAAGATTTCCTTTAAATTGATGAAATAAACACGTTGATCTTTGCCGGCAGTACCACCCATTGTAAAACGTTTCCCAAACGTTTTAAAGGAATCCTTTAATCCCTGCCAGCCGTTATCAAACAAACTTGGCTCACTGGAAGAATCCCAGATAAAACGACCAGGTTCTACAGTAAAATCAACGACCTTGCCATCTTCCACAATCAACATTGCCTGTCCTTCATTGACCGCAATACCGCTGCCATTGGTGATGACATCCGGACTGCCTTTCGTGTTACTTCCGGCATCGACACGTTTACTGGCTTTTTTAACCAGCACATCATCGCTTAATGAATCACAATAGAAATACTCTAGCCATTGATCGGCTAATGTTGTTTTCGCACTGCTGATAGCTGCTTTAATTAATCCCATATGCTTACCTCCTCGTCATATATTGGATATGTCTAAGTATGCTTACCATGGACTGTAACGGTTTAATACCCAGCCAAAGTCACCATTGGTAATGATGGATTTACAATATTCACATTGGCCGCTGCTAGTCACCGTAGTAGGTGCTCCACAATTCGGGCAATTGGTAACTGCTGTACCTTCCTGTTCTTTTGTTTTTATCCCTTTCTTACGAATAAATTCAAGATTATAAGAACGATATACATAATCTGTTTTACTTCCTTCTAACACTTTGCCACTGTCATCATCGACAACATAATCAAGCAGGCTGGCATCTAACTTCACATGGACGATTTCATGTTCCTCATCACTGCTATAACTGGCAATCGTAATGCCTCTGACATTCTGCATATTCATGTAATTGGTTTTATGATGATCTATATATTCCTGTAATTGGCGATTATGAACATTGAACAAAGTATTACTTTCAAATGGACGTACCTTATGCCAATCTTTGGCTTCCCATGCCTCTTGCAAGGTCAACCACACTTCACTTGCATAATTACGAAAGTTTTCGGCTGAGAATGCAGGATCTTCTTCCTGGATACGGGCAATGATTTCCTCTTCAAAGATACCTTCATTAGATTTAATGCCGGGATTGGCATAAGTATACGTATTGGCTGATCCCTTTCCTTTTCGCATATTATATACAGCATATAAAACCAATAAGACCAGCACGGCAATTCCTATCGGTGAACTTGATAGAAAGAAAATACCACTTAATCCACCGGAACCGCCGTAAGAATGGGAGTATCCCCCTCCTCCTGAACTGTGTCCGCCACCGCCGCCACTGAAGGAATTTCCTACATCGGCATGAATTGGGGCAGTTATCAGAAAGCAGAAACTCAACAATAGCACTCCTATGACAGCTATTTTCATTACTTTTTTTCTATCCATACATCTGATCTCTCCTCTTCATTGTTCTATGTTGATTATAACAGACTCTTGACATTCTCACAATTCCCTTTCATGAACATCTAAAAATCGTTAGGTGCATAAAGAAAAGAGCATGATGTCCGCCTTCACCTTATAAGATGAATCATTTTATCATACTCATACTATTTTTTGCTTAACGTTTCCAATGCAGATATTTCGTCGTTGATAAGAAACTGCCTATCAAGCCTACCAACATACCAAAACCCAATAAAGCGGCACAGATTTGTAAGGTGAATGGATATATCGGTTGTAAGCCAAATAAGCTTGTGACGATTTGGCCGCCCAGCATCTCATATAAATATGGATAACCAAAATATGTAAAGATGCATGGTAAGATGGCTCCCAATAAGCCAATTAGAATACCTTCCAACATGAACGGAACTTTAATGTACCAATTGGTGGCGCCGACATTTCGCATGATGGCGATTTCAGCATTGCGGGCATAAATGGTCATTTTAATCGAATTACTAATCAAGAAGAGTGCCAAAAGAGTCAATAAGATGACAAAGATCATACCGCCAAAACGGATGGAATCAACCATGGACACCATCTTTGGTACACTGGTTCCTCCATACATCGTCTGTTTTACATGATCCAATTGTTCTATCTGCTTACTGATAGCCGCAATGGTATCGGCATCCTTCACCGAAACAAAGAAAGCATTACTTAAGGGATTCTCTTTTCCCCGATACATTTTAAAATCTTCTCCATGCTCCTTAATCATAAGTTCCAATTCATGATCGGCATCAGAAAAGGTTACTTTTTTTACGCCTTGTATGCCTTCAATGTCTTTTTGTACATTATCAAGATCCGCCTGTTTCACCACATCAGGTTGCAACACGACATGAATCCGCAGATCATCTTCAATATTTTTTGTGAATAATGAAATATTACCTGCAATCATCAAAAAGGTACTAAACAATAATAAAGTTACCGTAACAGCGCTGATGGCAGATAAAGACATGGCCAAATGGCGAAAGATACTTATAAAGGCGGTTTTTATATGCTTGGGCAAGGAACGAAAGAAATTACTCATGTTTCAAGTAGCCCCCCTTCATGATATCGGCTATCACGTAGCCTTCTTCCAGACAGATGGTGCGTTTTTTGAAACGATCGACAATGGTAGAATCATGCGTGACCATGACAATGGTCGCATGTTCTACTTCATTGATTTTTTCCAGCAAATCCATGATTTCCGCCGACATTTGCGGATCCAAGTTCCCCGTTGGCTCATCCGCAATCAGCACTTTTGGATGATTGGCAATAGCACGGCCAATGGTTGCTCGCTGCTGCTGTCCGCCGCTTAATTCATCTGGGAAGGCTTTGGCTTTATCCTGTAAGGAAACCAGTTCTAGCACTTCCCGCACACGGCGTCGAATATCTACTTTTTTCATTCCGATAACTTCCAATGCAAAAGCGATATTTTCAAAGATCGTCATGCGTGGCAAAAGTCGAAAATCCTGAAAGACAACACCGATATTTCTGCGATACACAGGTACTTTAGAGTGTTTTAATTTTCCGACATTAATGTTTTCTACCATAACCGTGCCGGAATTTGGTATTTCTTCGCCATCCAGCAGTTTGATTAACGTAGATTTCCCACTGCCGGTAGGACCAATAATATAAACGAATTCGCCATCCTCGATGGTCAGATTGATATCACGCAGAGCATGAACCCCGTTTTTATATTCCTTTGAAACATTTTCTAATCGTATCATACGTTTCACTCCTGTCTTTTGGATTGTTCTTATCGATAGCCATATACATCTTCGGGATGCTCACGACATGGTGGGCCTTTTACACTGCACACATTCGCCAAACCGGCAGATCCCCAGCCATTGCCCCAGGCAAAATCCGCAGTTGACTGAAAACGACTAATGGCAGTATCTATTGCCATATTACCGAGATTGATGACTTCTAAATGGCAATGCGGACCTGTTGTATTCCCGGTATTTCCGCTTAAACCTAATAATTGTCCCTTACTTACCTTCTGTCCGGCGCGGACACTGAAATTCTCCTGTGCCATATGGAAGAACGATAACGCATAGGTCGTTCCATCAACTCTTGTCAGCATCTGAATAGAATTTCCGGTGCCGGCTGGATACCCTGTTGTATTGCCGATATATCCACTATTTGTAGAAACCGGATTATTTGCGTATAGAATGACCCCATTTGCCGGCGCATAAATAGGCGTACGCAAAGAAACTGCTACATCTAACCCTAAATGCACACCACCGTTTGGATAATAGAAGCTATTTGCCGATATAGAACCATTGACCGGTTTGGCTAATTTGCCACTTGTCGTAAAATTAAAGGAACCATTTGGAGCATTCGTAATATTGATCATATTCTCTTGTATTGTTGAAATATCAACCTTTACTGAACGCATCTTTTCATCCAGTGCCTCTTCCTGTTTGCGGAATTTATCAAGCAGCACTTGTTTCTGTTTCCGCACTTCTTCAGCTTCTTTTTTGGCCTTTTCATTATTCCTTTTGGTTTCTTCTAAAGCTGTTTTTAATCGCACTTTTTCACTTTTTTGTAAATTTTGTTCCTGTTTCTCTTCTTTGATCTTATCAATTTCACGCTGATCCTGTTCATTGATACGATTCAATCCATCAATCTTGCGAATCATATCTAAAAGATCTTGCGAGCCCATGATAATTTCCAAACTCATATTCGTACCAATCGTTGCTTGTTCATCCTGCATTCGCTTGATGATAATAGCATTTCGTTCATCAATGGAACGTTGCAATGCATTGATTTTCTCATTCAGTTTTTTAATATCTGAATTAATCAGACGAATGCTGGCCTCATTCATGGCAATTTTCTTTTCAATCGTCTTGACTAAGGATGCTTGTTTTTTTACTGCTGCAGCCAGTTTATCTATATTGTCATCCAAGGCACTGATTTGTTTTTTCAGACTACTGACTTCATTTTGGAGCTGTGTGCTTTGTTTGGCATAATATGTTTTAAACTGTGCACATTTTGTTGCCATTTCGGAACTGCTCTGCGCAACACTGCAGCGTTTGACCCAGGCATCTTCATTTCCTTCAAACTCATTTGCCCGTAAAGCTGATGTTGACTGGGAAGATGTCACTACCCAGGTACATAAGAAAGCTGCCAGTGTGATCTGTTTCCATTTTTTCATCTTCGCCACCTCAAATATTTCGTTGTCGCCAGAAAGCTTCCCGCAACACCGACAAGCGCTCCGCTGCCTACTAAGACAGCAGACAATTGTAACAGGAAGGGATACAGTGGCTGCATCACAAACATACTGGATAAAAAATACCCATTCAGCATGTGATATAAAGTACTATATCCGATACACATCAAGGCAATCGGCAGAATAGCACCTAAGATGCCGATGCACATACCTTCCATCATAAATGGTGTTTTTATGTACGCATTATTTGCGCCCACAAAACGCATGATGGATAATTCGGTATTCCGCGTATAAATTGTCATTTTAATCGTATTGGTAATCAGAAATAAGGCAATCAGTGATAATGCCAAAACAAAGATAAAACCACTGCTGCGAATAAAAGAGAAGGTGTCAATCATATGCTGAATGCTTTCTCCGCCATATTCGGCCTTTTCTATACCATCGATTGCATTTAAGGCTTTGGTAACGCTAGGAATTTTTGATGCTTCTTTTACCTCTACAATAAATACATTGGGCATGGGATTTTTATCTTTATAACGTTGAAAGACACTGCCGCTTTCTTTGATCAACGCATCCAATTCTTCTTCTTTGGAGCTAAAATGCACAGCTGCCACATCTTGCATCTTGGCAATTTCTTTCTTCATTGCCGTAATGGCGTCTTGATCGGCAATGGAATCAATTGCCACATGAATCTTTAAATCGCCTTCCACATGTTGCGTGAAATTTTCTACATTGCCCGCAATTACAAAAAACAGTGCCATCAGAAGCAGTGTTACACTGACTGCTGAAACACTGGAAATCGTCATAGCCATATGGCGCTGTAACCCTTTCAGCGCACTCAGCACATGTTTTGGCAGATATTTCACAAACTCAATCATGTTGTATGTATCCGCCTTTCTTTATATCGGCAACGATAAATCCTTCTTCTAAGGCTATGGTTCGTTTTTTATATGCATTTACCAGTTTTTCATCATGCGTTACCATGACTATGGTCGTCTTTTCTACCTGATTGATCTTATCTAATAATTGAATGATCTCAATGGATTTCTCTGGATCAAGATTGCCGGTTGGCTCATCCGCAATGAGTACCTTAGGATGATTGGCAATGGCTCTGCCGATGGTTGCCCTTTGTTGTTGCCCGCCGGATAATTGTTCCGGGAAGGCTTTGGCTTTATCTTGCAAATCGACCAGTTCCAAAACCTCACGGACACGACGACGGATTGCCGTCTTTTCCATGGCCAGAACTTCTAAAGCGAAAGCGATGTTCTCAAAGACGGTCATCTTTGGGAGTAAACGAAAATCTTGAAATATTACACCGATATTGCGACGATATAGCGGTACTTTCGCATGTCGTAACTTACCGACATTGATACCATTGACAAATACCTCGCCATCATCCGGCAATTCTTCACCATCTAATATTTTGATGAGTGTGGATTTGCCACAGCCGGTTGGTCCTATGATGTAAACAAATTCACCGTCTTCTACTTCCAGGTTGATATCACGGAGTGCATGAACTCCATTTCTGTATGATTTTGAGACATTTTTCAACAGAATCATTCTATCACTCCTTCGCGTTTCATTATAACATAAATAGCAGTCATTTCCAAAAGTTTGCGAGCTGTAAAATTCTTACATTTCCTTAACTCCAATTTGCTAAAACAACATCAAAAGTAAAACAGTGCTGCACATTCAGGCGGCACTGTTTTTTTAAGATTATAAACCTTGCATATATGTAAAACCTTCTCCTTGTACCTCATTGACATCATTCACAATCACAAAGGCTTCCGGATCCACATGGGCAATGATACGATCCAATACAGGAAATTGTTTTTTCATAACGACCGTCATGATCACCGGTTTTTGTTTCCTTGTATAACCGCCTTCCGCATGCAAAATTGTTGCGCCGCGATTGATGTTCGTATAAATTTCTTGCATCAGCTCTTCATATTTATCCGAAATAATCATGATGTTTTTAGCCTCATGGCTGCCGATGGTCATCACCTTATCAATGATCTGTCCACAAATCCAGACAGAGACTAAGCCAATCATGGCTGCTTCAATGCCATATGTGCTAGCACCTAGTAATACCGTAGCACCATCTATGCACATTACCAACGTTGGCAAAGGAATACCGGTATATTTATTTATTACCAGCGGTGGTATATCCATTCCACCTGTGCTTGCGCCTACACGATAGACTAGCCCAATGCCTACGCCGATGCAGACACCACCGTAAATACTTGCCAGTAATGCATTATTGGTGATAAATACATTCGCAAACATTTCATGCGTTACCGTGATAAACAAAGGATAAACGATGGTACTTAAAATCGTCTTCATAGCAAACTGTTTGCCTAATACAATAGCGCCTACGATAAACAATGCAATCGTTAATCCATTGATTACTAAGGTGGCCGGCAGATGAAAAACCGGCTGTAAGGCTACGGCGATACCCGCTACGCCTCCTGATAATATATCGGATGGCAAAATAAACAGATTGACTCCAAGGGCAATGATGAGGTTCCCTGCTATTACTGATATTACATCTATCAACATTCCATAGGTTTCTTTTTTCATGTTCGTGCTCCTTAACATCCCATCCGTTATTATACCACAGTAGTAGAACTTTTGTATGTGATATCGTTATTTTAAGAAAAGAAAAAAGGGACGCTTTGGCAATGGTGAACACCCGTAAGGAAGTAATTTAATCATGTGACAGGGCGGCATAGCTTCGGCTATGCCGTCTTACTTTTTCTCTGCCGTTCAATCGTCTGCTTGTCCTCATCCTGTTTCAGTTCCCCGATGAAGTTTTAAATAAGTTGGATTTTCTGCCTGCGGTGCCTGCTAGACTTGCCGAAAGCGCGAACGATTATCTTCTTGTTGGGATATTCCCAAACCTTTTCAATACCTTCACCACCGCAAAATGAAAAATGCCAAAGGCTTTGACAATATTAGAAAAATATTTTTTCTCTTTACCACGATGGAGATAGGGCAAACTTCCAAACAAAAGCAAAAAATATTCGCCCGCTCATGGGAAACAGACGAACGGGGCGACTGTGATAGAAATGTTCATAGGAGGGATGTGGTAAAATGTAGTATAAACAGAGCGACATATTTGAATTTGTTGGGATGTATAGAGATTTGGATTTTGGAGGTTTCATAAGTAAATTTCTTGATGACTTTATAGAAAATTACAAATTTAGATAATGATTGCAGTATAATAGGAAAGAAGATTTCATTATTTTTTTCTGTTTTTTAAAAGATTGTGGGTTTATAAAAATGCAGTAGAAAAATATAGAACATTCGCATTTGAGTAAGGGAAAAACTATTGATCTTATTTTTCAAATGTTAGGAAGCATCGAGTAATAAAATTCCGCTTTTTCGGGATGAATAAGAATTAGAGTGAGGAAATATGGAAATTGCAATTATATACATATGGACAATGTTATTGACTGGTGTTATAGGTTTAGGAACAAAACCGAAGGGTGGAATTTTCATTTCTAAATATATGAAATGGATTTTATTAATACCAGTACGAAAGGGAACGGTAATTCCACGATATATTATAATCGTACGCGTACTGATGCAATTAGCTACCATTATTTGCATAATATACTTAGCTATTAAGTCTACAACAGTGGAATACCGAGATATTCAAAAGATGTATGGAATGTTTATGGGTGGGGTGTGCCCATTGCTAACAGTTGTATGTAGTAAGATTTTTTAAGAAAGGAAATAAAAAGGAAAAGAAGATGAAAAGAAACTAGAATTTGTGGAAGTGATAAAAATGGCAATAGATAATGCAAATGTTATTGATGTATTGGGATAGATAAAGAACGAAATGCAGTACGCCTTTTGTTGACAGACCATCTTGATTGGATAGGCAAAGCTGAAAATACATTGAGTGAATATGACCATAGTTTCTTTTTCTTGCTTAGAAGCGTATATATAGCATTATTAAACAAGAATCCCTTTTCATGAAACTGCAAATAGCCAAAAACAAAACATACTATAGCCACAATCCCTAAAATAACAGCTCCGATTATATTTCCCATAACATTCTCTCTGTAAGTTTCGAATAATTACGTACTTTCAACCACTATCAATTACTTTAATTATAATACATAAACTATATCAATATTTCTTAGATAATCTATATGTATAGTAGGTGTCAACAACCAGAAGAATTGTTATGACGCCCATTGTCCACCAAAAGCAGGTAAAACCTTTTGTTAAAAAGCATACTGTAATTATAATAGCACCTCCAGCAATAAATGAAATACCACCAAATCGTTGGCTTTTTTTCCATGTCGTTTCATTTTTCATACTCCATACTGTTCTCAGCCCAACAACTGCGTTCATTCGTAATTTTGGCATAATACTGCCTAAAATAATCATCGAAACGCCAAGCAGTCCAAATAAAAGCTGATTGATATCAAGAGCAATCGAAGAAAGGTTTTCAATCGAATTGAAATCAGCATACAGAAAATAACCCGTCATGGCATTAAACAGAGCAAGAGATACCATTCCAGCTATAATACATACGTTTTCGTTATTACTTCCATTTTCTTCGTTTTTTGAAGAAAATTTAGCCGTTCCAAGCATAACGTATCCGAAGACAACTGTAATCACAGGAAAAATTAGTGTTTCATATTTACTGCCCCAACGTGTTACTTGATTATTCAAATCATAATGAGCCGGGATTTGCTCTGGCAAGAATTGTAAGGCAATCAGAGCAACTATTAATGGTAAAAACATAAGAGTGTAAAAAACGATTTTTTTCTTTTTCATTATTGACCTCCATGCAAATTACTTATCCAAATAATTGTTTCATCAAGGATAGATAAATTTAATTCATAGTAAATATAATTTTTATATCAAGTTTCGTAAATCAAGTCTGCCTTTATTAGTTTAGATAAATGGTATGACAATGCCTGTGGTGTCATATCCAATGCGATAGCTAAATCTTTTGAACTTATCTTTCCTTGCTGTAACTTTAGCAAAATTTTTCGGCGAGTATCGTCTGCTAAAGCAGCTAACACTTCATTTATAGCCACCCCATCATGACCCACCTATTTCAAATAATCTTTACATGGATTATGTCAGCCTTGCGTTATTTTTACAAGTCTATTTCAAAATATTTTTAAATAGCAAAACAAAAAATACTGTCAATGGTCACGATAAACAGTGTAAGCATTGCCATCGATGGTATTTCTTTATTTTGCTTATGGGTAGGCAAGGACGATAAACCAAGAACAGGCTTACCGCCCAATCATTTATCTTGTTATGCGTAAATCAATTCACTATTGACAACTCTCTTGCACAGGCTTGAATGTTGTTCATCAATCCTATCCATTCCCAAAGTTGCTCTGCTTTGAGTATTTCCGTCACACCCTGCCTTTCTGCCATTTCCTTAATCAATCTATGGAACATATGCTCCACTTGTTGGTTAATATCGGCAAGATAGCGGTTAAGTGTACCCTGTATGGGTTTATGTTACGAAGTAGATGCAAAAAAGCTTTGATTTATGCTACTTTACAGACGCAGAAATGAGGTGGTAAGGGTTTTATACTCCCTTTTCGAAAACGGTGTTCTATTGCGTAACATTTGTCCTTTTCACACATGCCTATAGGAACAGAAAGAACAGGCAAGAAGCTCCCCGCTTCTTGCCTGTTCCTTGTTGTAACTCTGTTTGTCAGCCGTTAAGTTAGTTTTGTGTGGTACTTCCTTATCAGCTTTATCCTAAAAGAAATGTCACCTTGTTTTGTGAATGTCAGTCTTATATAGAGAACCTTTATTGAATTAACGTTTTTAAATAAGCAAAGATAAAGCCATCTAAATCACCGTCCATGACACCTTGCACATCACTCGTCTCATGATTGGTGCGATGATCCTTTACCATGCTGTAAGGATGGAAGACATAACTGCGAATCTGAGAACCCCATTCATTCGCCTTAACTTCACCCTTGATTTCCGCCAACTTTGCCTCTTGTTCCTCAATCATCTTTTGATACAAGCGACTCTTTAACACACGCAATGCTTCCTCACGGTTCTCATGCTGACTGCGTCCGTTTTGGCAAGTTGCGACTAATCCGGTCGGTTTATGTACCATGCGTACGGCAGAATCCGTCTTGTTAATATGCTGACCACCGGCACCACTGGCACGTTTTGTTTCCACGATTAAATCTTCCGGTTTAATCTCAATTTCAATTTCATCATTAAATTGAGGCATGACATCCAAAGACGCAAAAGAGGTATGACGTCTTCCTCCGGCATCAAAAGGAGAGATACGCACTAAACGATGAACACCTTTTTCTGCCTTGAGATAGCCATAAGCCATATCACCTTCTACTAAGAACGTGATGGATTTAATACCGGCTTCATCCCCCGGCTGATAATCCAGCACACTGACTTTGAATTCGTGCTTTTCCGCCCAGCGAGAGTACATGCGATACAACATATCTGCCCAATCACAGGATTCGGTTCCTCCGGCTCCTGGATGCAGCTCTAAAATCGCACTGGAATGGTCATATTCATGTGACAACAAGACCTTGATTTCAAAATCAGCAAAGTTTTTTTCCATCTCCTGATATTCTAATTCAAAAAGTTCAAAGATTTCTTCATCGAAATCTTCCTTCAACAGTTCCTGTGTTTCATCAAGTGAGCTTAATGCCTTTTGTAACGCATCATAGCTATCCACAACATCCTTGATGGCATTTAACTGACGAATGACGACTTGTGCCTTTTGCGGATCATTCCAAAAGCTTTCTTCCAACGTTTTCGCTGTCAGCTCCTGTATTTTATAGCGTCTGGCAGTTAAGTCAAAGTGACTCACCAAGCTGTTTCAGTTTCGCCTGATGAGTGTTCACCCCCTGCCTGATTTCGTATAGTTCCATTTATGCTTCCTTTCTTTCGATTTGCACCTTCATAGCGAAGAAGACAACTTCACGGGCAATTCTTGCCTGCATTTCTTCAAACATCTCATAACCTTCTTCGATGTAGGCCTGCAATGGATTGTTTTGTGCATAGGCACGCAAATGAATACCATTGCGCAGTTTATCCATCATATCGATATGTTCGATCCAGTTACGGTCCATATTACGTAAAACGATGGTTTTTTCAAATTGTTTAAATTCATCACGGATATCACTGATCTTATCATCATACAGCTGGAAAATATAATCGCTGCAATATTTTGCTGTTTCATCGGCATCTTTACCACGCAGATTTTCAACCTTTATATTATCTTCTGCCGCTACACCTAATACTTCCAGACCTTGACGGATACCATCATAATCGACATTATCTTCACGTTTTGAAGTATCAACGTTGGCATTGACAACATTTTCAATGACCCGATCAATCATATCGCGAACGATGCCATGAACATCTTCGTTTTCTAAGACAAAGTTACGCTGTTCATACATGATTTCACGCTGTTTACGCAAAACATCATCATAATCCAGCAATTGTTTACGAACGTCATAGTTATAGCCTTCGACACGTTTCTGTGCCTGGGTGATAGATTTGGTAACCATCTTTGATTCAATCTGAGCATCGCCTAAAGAATCAAACAGCTTTTCAAACTTCTCGCCGCCGAAACGAATCATCAATTCATCCTTTAAAGATACATAGAAACGAGAGAAACCAGGATCACCCTGACGACCGCTTCGTCCACGCAGCTGGTTATCAATACGTCTGGATTCATGACGCTCACTACCTAAGACAGCCAAACCACCGAGTGCTTTTGATTCCTCAGTCAGCTTGATATCGGTACCACGACCTGCCATGTTGGTCGCAACGGTAACACTTTTCGGACGACCTGCTTTGGCGATGATTTCCGCTTCTCGTGCATGGTTCTTCGCATTCAATACTTCATGTGGAATGCGTGCTTTTTGTAACAGCTGATGTACCAGTTCACTGGCTTCAACGGAAATTGTACCGACCAATACCGGCTGCCCTTTCGCATATAACTCTTTTACTTCTTCAATCAACGCATTGAATTTCAAGCGAGGATTGGCAAAGATAGCATCCGGATAGTCTTCACGGATAACCGGACGGTTGGTTGGTATCTCAATAACACGCATGTTATAAATATCTAAGAATTCTTCTTCTTCAGTTTTGGCTGTACCGGTCATACCAGCCAGCTTATCATACAGACGGAAGAAGTTCTGATACGTAATTGTCGCCAAGGTTGTTGTTTCTTCTTTAATTGGCACACCTTCTTTAGCTTCAATCGCTTGATGTAAACCATCCGAATATGCACGACCAGGCATCGTACGTCCGGTAAAGGTATCGACGATGACAATCTCATTATCCTGAACGACATATTCCACTTCGTTTTTCATAATGTAGTTTGCCTTTAAGGCCTGGGTAATATGATGAACCAATTGCGTATGTTCAATATCATATAAGTTCTTGATTTTAAAGTAGCGTTCTGCACTATGAACACCCTTTTCACTCAGCATGATCTGACGTGTTTTTTCATCAATTTCATAATCGTCGCCTTTTAAGCGTTTCGCAAAGGCATCTGCCTGTAAATATAAGTTTGCTGTTTTCTTCGCCCCGCCGCTAATGATCAATGGTGTTCTGGATTCATCGACCAAAATGGAATCGACCTCATCGACGATTGCTACATGCAAGCCGCGCAATACACGATCTTTAACATCCGTAACCATGTTGTCACGCAAATAATCAAAACCTAATTCGGAGTTTGTCGTATAAGTGATGTCACAGTTATATGCTTCACGTTTTTGTAATGGTGATAAAGGACGTGAGTTTACCCCAACGCTTAACCCTAAGAAACGATAGATCTGTCCCATCCATTCCGCATCTCGACTAGCTAAGTATTCATTGACGGTAACTACATGTACACCTTCTTGTGATAATGCATTCAGATACACGCACATGGTTGATGTCAAGGTCTTACCTTCACCAGTCTTCATCTCGGCAATGTCACCGCCATGCATGGCAGCAGCACCCATAATCTGTACCTTATAAGGGAATTCGCCAATGGTTCTGCGCGCAGCCTCACGAGCTACCGCAAAAGCTTCCACCTGCAGATCCTCCAATGTTTCTCCTTTGCTGTAACGTTCTTGGAATTCCTGCGTCTTAGCCCGCAGTTCATCGTCACTCAATGCCTCCATGGAATCTTGCAATGCAATAACCGCATCGGCAATTTTCTCCAGTTTGTGCAATGTTTTCTTTTCGCCGTTTAATAATCGTTCAATAAAATTCGCCATGAAAAACCTCCACTATATGTATTTGTCATATTTTCATACGTTTTCACTATTTTAATCGTGAATATTTAATACAAATTACCTTTTCTATTGTAACACAAACTTGTCATGGATACACCATAAAAAAACAGGCTTCTGCCTGTTTTTACACTTTTTTAAAGTTTTACGATGTTGTGAGCCTGAAGACCTCTTTCTGTTTCAACAAGTTCAAATTCAACCTTTGCGTCAGCATCGATTGTTTTGAAACCTTCCATCATCAACTGAGAGTAGTGAAAGAATACATCTCTGCCATCTTCTAATGTGATGAATCCGTATCCTTTCTCTTGATTAAACATTTTAACTTTTCCTTGCATTCTTAAATCCTGTACCTTTCTATGCGAACCTTACTGCATAGTAAAATTATAAAGACATTTTATTGAAAAATCAATGAATTTAGTACATTGTTTTGTAAAAAAATCGTCAGTTTTTGTTGGAAGTACAACGATTTTAAACATTTTTTCAAAAATGTATATTTTTTACACACAGCTTTTGTTCCTTTTACAAATCCTTTTCATTTCCAATACAATCTAAATGAATTGTATTGTAGCGATTTAAGGTGATCTACCTTAAAGAATCCTATGTTTTTATGTTACGCTAAATCTTAAAAATTAAGATGAACAGACTTCGACATTACGTGCCTGTAATCCTTTATCTGATTCTACTGCCTCAAAGGTTACCGTCTGACCTTCTTCCAGACTCTTGTATCCATCTTGTAGAATTTGTGAATAATGGACAAAGACATCTTTGCCATCCTCACTGGATATGAAACCATATCCTTTTTCTGCGTTAAACCATTTTACTTTACCTTTCATTCACTTCACCTTCCTGATTTCAACAATCAAAGTATAGAGAATCGCATACGTTTTAGCAAACCTTTTTCATCGCAGGATTCGACAAAAAGAGGATGTGCTGCCAGTACCAGCGCCTCTATTTTATATGTATGCGGCAAGAGTTTTTGGTATGCACACAAGATGGTAGAACCACTTGTGCATACATCATCAACAAGTAATAGGGGCTTTTGGGGCAAAGAAACATCACTTCTTCGTTGTATTACCTGGGAAATAAGAGCCCTGTTTTGCATATTTTGTAAGGATTGTTTGTGATTGCTTGTCTTATAAAAGGGTTCAATGATTTCCAGCTTGCAAGCTTGCAGCATCTCCCTTACTGGCAAGAAACCGCGTTCCAACATCTTCTCTTTACTGGAAGGCATTAATACAATGGCATATTGTCGAAATTTGTCATTAAGTTCCTGCATAACTTCATGAAAAAACACAGGACGCAAGGCAATATCCCTACCTTCTTTAAATTGAAAGATCATGCTTTCTAAAAAATCATTGTAACGATACAACATAGACAATTGCAGCGAGTCCAACTTCGTGCTCTTGCATAAGGGCTCCAACTGTTTTCGGCATGCCCCGCATAAGAAAGAAGAACGTTTTACATAATGAAAGATATCTTCTTGTTTATGTACATTCTGAAAACATAACAGACAATGCTCTACAATGTCTGATTCATCTTGTGAATGGCGATGGAGCAGCGTTTGATAGAAGTGGTTTTGTGGCTGCATAAAAACACTCCTTTCCCTTTCGGCATTTCGATGTTACGACCAACACGCCCAATCATTTGGATGAGACTGGCCTCTTGAAAAATGGGATGATCGGCACATAGGATCATCACATAAATACCGCGAATGGTGATACCTCTTTCTAAAATGGTCGTCGTGATTAAGAAATCATATCGTTTTTCATGAAATTCATCTATCACCTTTTCTTTCTCTTTTGTTTTTGAGGTGAATACGGCACAACGATGTGTCAGTCGTAAGAAACGATACAATGTATTCGCCATATGTATCGTCGGAACAAATACCAAAGTCTGTATACCATCATGTTTTTGTTGTATTTAAAAAATAAAGCATCCAAACTATCTGCGAAGCTTTTGGCATCTGATATACCTGCGGTTCTATCAATGGATAGCCATGCGGACGCTGAAACAATTCCACCATGCAAACTTCTTGCCTTTCCACCTTTTCTAGCATATCTTCATCCGGTGTGGCTGTGAGCATGAGCTTTTGTCCGATGCACGCATGCATCGCAATTGCTTCCAATAAAGCATTATCACGATAAGGAAACGCATCTACTTCATCCATAATGAGCAAATCAAACCAGCCATGATAGCGATATAATTGATGCATAGTACAAATAATCAAATCTCCATCCGTGATATCCGTAAATCCTTCACATACCGCAATGACCTGTAGCATAGGAAATGCCTGCTGCATACGTTCCTGTATTTCTAAGACGACCTGTCGTCTGCTGATCGCAAAGCCCACCTTCTTTCCTTGGCATAAATACCATTGTATTGCTTCCATTGTTAATTCTGTTTTACCGGCTCCGCAAGCGGCATACACTAAAACATCTTTGCCTTCTTTTAGGTACTGCATAATGGAGGCAACTGCGACTTGTTGTTTTGGCGTTAAAGGATAGGGCAGCGTGTAGTGACACTTACATCGTCTGCGCATGCATGGACGCGTTATTGGTTCCTTTCCGACATCTACTCTGCCAAACCCAATGCATTTTCGACAATACCAGACACCCTCATCTTGATAAAAATAGTTCATGTCCTCATTTCCGCAACGTTGGCAACGCATAAAAACCACCTCACTATGTCATACGACACAACTTGGTGGTTTTCCGTGTTTATTCAAATATTTTCATATTTTTCTAGTAAATAATCTCTTATTTATAGTTTTTACGTTTCGCAATATCATCACTTACGCATGGATTTCCAATAACGATCATACGTCTCCACGATTTCTTGATAATCTTTCATCGTGTTTAGATCACCGCCATATTTACGATCCAATTGATAAGCGTCTACCTCGACTTTTTTTACTACCTCTTGTAACAGCTCTTCCCATTCCCCATCAAAGCGTTTCTTTTCCTTCTCATGCAGATGGTTCAAAGTTTCTAATAAGATCATCTGAGCATCCTTACGCCAATAGCTGACACCGAGCAAGGACAATACTCTACGTTCTCCTCGATCGATATGGAATCCTTGAATATGGTGCTGTTCATCCACTTCAACAACGCGAACAGGTGCTCCATTGGGACGTTTCAGCATCGTATAAAACGTAGTATGTGTAAATGCTTCTTTAAAAATATTCTTGAATAAGACCGTATCCCCATGAATCAGCCAACATTCATTCAATTGTTCTGCAATTAAAGCAAGGGAATGGATATTATTGTATTCACCATATGCCGTATTATACAGGATATGAATAGGGTAGTTCTTTTTCAAAATAGAAAAATCTTCATGCCGATGCCCGGTAACAATGGTAATATCGCGAATACCTGCTTGTAATAAATACTGAATGATCTGTTTGATTACCATAGTTTGCCCGATGGTAAAAAACGCTTTATTTTTATATTTCGTCAATTCTTTAAAACGATGTCCCACACCTGCAGCTAAAATTACTGCTTTCATATAAAATCCCCCTGTGAAGAAAGGCAGCCCATCCGCTGCCTTTTCGATCACTTGTCTTTATTTCTTTGTTGTCTGTAAGAAATGCCAAGCATCCTTGCACATTTCTTCTAATCCTTTTTCTGCTTTCCAGCCTAACTCTTCCCACGCTTTTTTCGTACTTGCATAACATTGGGCAATATCCCCGGGACGGCGTGGATCAATTTGATATGGTACCTCAATCGCATTCACTTTTGCGAATGTATTGACAACATCCAATACGCTATATCCTATGCCGGTACCTAAATTGTACGCATCTACACCGATTGGCTCCATGACTTTTTTTACTGCATTGACATGGCCTTTGGCTAAATCCACCACATGAATGTAATCACGCACGCCGGTACCATCAGGTGTATCATAATCATTGCCATATACATGTAAAAAAGGCAGTTCTTTGTTTGCGACTTTTACAATGTAAGGCATTAAATTATTAGGAATGTCGTTTGGACTTTCTCCTATCAGACCACTCTTGTGTGCACCAATTGGATTGAAGTAACGCAACAATGCGATATTCCACTCAGGGTCAGATACATGCAGATCTTTTAGAATCTGTTCAATCATCAATTTTGTAGTACCATAAGGATTTGTGGTAGGTCCTAATGGAAAATCTTCATAGATAGGAACACTCGCTGGATTGCCATAAACCGTTGCGCTGCTAGAGAATACCAGACGCTTACAGTTATGCTTTGCCATCACTTTACACAATGCCAGGGTACTCATTAAATTATTCTGATAATACATCAAAGGTTTTGCCACAGATTCGCCCACTGCTTTATAACCGGCAAAATGAATAGCGGCATCAATCTTATGTTGGGCAAAGATTTGTGCCAGCGCTGCTTCATCACAACAATCAGCTTCATAAAAGGTTACTTTTTTCCCTGTGATACTTTCTATCTTATCAACGACATCTGCCTGTGAATTATAAAGATTATCAAGGATTACAACGTCAAAGCCTGCATCCAGCAATTCTACACAGGTATGACTTCCAATAAATCCGGTTCCTCCGGTCACTAATATTTTCATAAGCTTCCTCCTGTTATTTCTGTTTCATTATAGCATTAATATAGCCTCTTGCTGCATTTATTTTTTATAAGCTGAAAAATTCAAATATCCTAGAAGATTTTTATGCCAATACTTGTTATCGATCTGCTTAATATACGCGTACCTTACAGCGTACCTTTTTACCATTGCTAGAAGTTGCACTTATATAGGCTGTTCCTGCTTTTTTCGCATATACCTTTCCTTTTGAAGTGACGGTTGCCACTTTCGTATTACTGGAACTCCATTTCACTGTTTTATAAGTTGCCTTGCTCGGTGAGATATAAGCACGTAATTGGAAAGAGCGTATTTTATTCAGAGTTAAGATGGTCGTATTTAGTTTGATGGAAGATACCGGTGTATGTTTTTTTACCGTTACAACGCAAGTTTTTTTAAGCCCATTCGCACTCACCGTGATCGTAACTTTTCCCGCTTTTTTCGCTGTCAACTTCCCGCTGCTGCTTATACTTGCTATCTTGGTGTTACTGGATTTCCATGTTGCCTTTGAAGATGCACCCGATACCTTGGCAGTTAAGGTTGTACTGCCTTTTTCATATATAGACAATTTACTTTTAGAAAGGGAAAGCGATGGTGTTTTCACACTGACCTTACATGTTTTGGTAATTCCATTCGCAGTTACCGAAATGGTTGTTGTCCCTGCTTTTTTCCCGGTAATCTTACCTGTACTGCTCACTGTGGCAATGCTACTATTCTTTGTTTTCCATACACATTTACTGCTAAGTCCCTTGACACTGGCGGTTAAGGTATAGGAGCCTTTTACATTCACGGCAATACTTGTCTTAGATAATGACAAGGATGGCTTTACAACGACAACTTTACAAGTTTTCTTAGCATCGTTTGCTCTGGCACTGATATAGGCAGTACCGGCTTTTTTAGCTGTGATCTTACCAGATGAAGAAACTTCTGCCACTGCTTTATTATCTGATGACCAACGCACGGTTTGGGATTTTCCATAAGCCGTCGCTTTTAAAGTCACACTACCTTTTTCATACAAAGTTATTGATGTTTTATTCAAGGTAACGATTGGCTTTTTCACGCTAATCGAACAGGTTGCCGTAACTCCGTTTGCGGTTGCGCTGATTTTGGTTGTTCCTGCTTTTAGCGCCGTTATGGTTCCCTTGGCATCAATTTTAGCTATGGATGGCTGTTCACTTTTCCATGAAATAGATGCTGTTGGAGTTACTGTGGCTTTTAAGGTATACGTCTTTCCAACATAGGTCGTCACAGATGCTGTATTCAGCTTGATGGTAGGATCTTTTACCGTGACACTGGCAATTCCATTCTTTCCATCCGCGGTGACAAATACAAGTGCTTTGCCGGCTTTCTTAGCCGTCAATACCCCATCGGCATTGACACTGACAACACTGGTATCACTACTCTTCCATACAGGTGTGCCCTGAATAGCTGTAACGATGTTCAAGGCCATCGTTTTATTTCGATACATCGTGATTGAAGTCGTATGCAAGGTTAATAGTGCTGGTTTCACGCTTACTTTACAGGAAGCCTTGCCCCCTGCTGCATCTTTTGCCGTAATGGTGACACTGCCTTCACGAATACCCAATACAGTGCCATTGGCATCCACACTGGCGATGTCAGCATTACTGCTTGACCAAGTAACCTTTTTATTGGTGAGATTAGATGAAACCATTGGTTTTATGGTCATCGTGGTACCTGCTGGCAGCGATGTCGAAGACGTCGAAAGCTTTAATTGTAACTTCGTATATTCATCTTTTACCATCGCTTTAAACTTCGTCCAACCCATGGATCCCTTTTTCATATGATTCATGTTATATGGACAATCCTTGCCAGACCAGTCTTGATGACGTTTGACTGCTGTATACGGCAATCCATTTTCATATAAGATACTGGCTGTTAGATAAGCAGCATTTTTTTCAGCCTTAGCATAATTACCATCTGCATTTTCACAGATTTCTATCCCAATCGTTGATGCATTTCCACTGTCATTGCCATCACCGGCATGCCAGCCTACTTCATTCATTGCCAAACTTTGATAAATGACTTTATTATCTACTTGAAAATGCCAAGATGTCCATGCGGCCGTTCGGTTAACGTTGCGTTCATACTGGATATTCGCATGGGCTGCGGCATCCGCGCCTTTACTGGCATTTGCTGTATTGTGTATGGTCACATACTTTGGAACCATCGAGATACCTGAACGTGTAGGATCAGAAATCTTAGGTAATAATTTTTGTTTAATGGCCACACCATTAACACTTGTTTGCGATAAGGTCCGCTTGGTATTCAGATAGGTTGCATATTGCTTACTGAAAACCGTACCGTCATCATGATAGGAAGTTAAGATCCAGCCTTTATATTTTCCATTATTCACATAGGCAAAGTAATTCGCACGCTTGCTAATCGTGTAAGTACCTGCCGGTATGGTTCCTGTCTCAAATCTATCATCAAAGATAGGTACAGAATAAACATCTAAGGTCTTCGTTGTTTTTAGCTGTGCCGATATATCTTCAATTTCTAATTCCTGGATGTTATCATCCCAAGTGGTGATCCATCCACTTCCTTTTTCTGTATTCACAGAAAAATAATTGCCATATCGTTTCGTAGCATAGCGTATCTTTGGCGATAATTTTGCCTTAACATTGCCATATGGCTCTTTATATAATGATGTTGTTTTAAGGTTATATAAAATATAATTGCCGTTTCGCTGATACGTATACCCCTCTACACGTGCATAAGGATTTGCTTCCGCTATATCCTGAAAACCATCGCCATATGCATATTCTCCATCGTTGAAGACATCCTCCTTTATGGATGTGTTCGCTGTTTCTTTCTTTTCCTGCGCATGCACAAAAGACATCGATGATAATGGCAATGCCACACAAAATAATGCTATTAAAAGTTTCTTCATATCCTTTCAAATCCCCTCTCATTATTCATTTTATCATAAATGCGTCACATAAAGTTACAAGTTTTGGATATTTCTTACCGTCATGATCATACCAGCCTCTTTGAAAACTTATAGCGTTAACACTTATTACTATTATTATAGTCCCTTTTTCCTTTATTTGAAAGACAAACCTTATCGATTGTCTTACCATCTATCAGGTATATCAAGATGTCATGGTCTGATCTTGTAATTCATCTTTGTGATGAATTTCATTTTCGCGCTATTTGAATCAAATCGATGTTCCCTCTTGCATAACCTAACAAAAACAGTTACAATAACCACGTAATACGCAGCAGTGGCAGAGTCTGGTTTAATGCACCGGTTTCGAAAACCGGCGTGTCTTTTGACACCGGAGGTTCAAATCCTTTCTGCTGCGCCAAGTGTTTAGAATACACCGTGATAACGGTGTTTTTTTATCCCTATGATGCTCTGAATTCATTATCTTTATGAAACCTATAACCTTTTCCAGCGCAAACGTTTTCTCTTTCCTTCATTCTTATTTCCAAGAAAAGGATTGGTATATCAGAATTGCCTTTTTACCTCGAGAAATTATATAATAGAAGAAACGCTAAGGAGGAAGTTCACATGCTTGATTTCTCATCATTACCAATGGGCGCTACACTGCTGGCACCGGCACATCTGCATCCGCTCATTCGCCAAAAACTTTTACAAACGACCCATGGATTGTTAGGCTTGCGTTTATATACGCTGAATGGTTATCTGTCTGCCCAATCCTTGGAAGATGCGCCAAGTGAGGCTTCCATCTTATTTGCCTATCGCGAGCGTATCAAACCGCTTTCTTCTTCCTTACATATTTATCAAGAAGCTGCTCTCACTTCTGTTTTCTTAAAGGAATGTATGCAGTGCCTTGATGATCTTAAGATATGGCAGATTCCGCTGAGTGTATTAAGCGAACAGGAAGAAGCTCATGCTGAGCGAAAAACTATCCTGACTGCGTTGTATCCAATTGAAACACAAGGCGATTTGATTGTTAAAGCGATTCGTGAAATAGCGCATAAGGATGCACATATGATATATATTTATGATGCTTTCTTCACTCCACAGCAACAACAACTAGTCAACCTGTTGGTTAGGCAAGGTGCTACTTTATTACAGGATGAAGAAATTCCTCATGAACGAAAGTTTTATCATGCAGTGAATAAACGACAAGAAATTGAAGGCTGTGCCCAATATATCTTACGCCATGAGATGAAGGCTGAGGATGTTGCCATCACCTTGGCAGATACCTCGTATATCCCCCTCCTGGAACAAATCTTTACCCGCTATCATATCCCTTATACAAACCTTGTGGCATCCGCTGCCAGCAGCATTATTGTCAAACGCGCACACATGCTGTTGAATTATTATTTACAGCCAACGCAAGAACATCTATTGGCCTGCTTAGATTGTGGTATCTTTCATGAGGAAACTTTATCCTCCTTACTGCAATATTTACAAATTTATCAAAAAGACTTCTTTCAGCCATTTGATCATTTACAAACACTTTCCACCACTTCTCATATTCTGAATGAAACGGATGTGGCAAAGCTGAAAGAAATAGAGGAACGTGCAGAAATTGCCCGACAGCATATCGCTGAACAATTACGACCACTCATGCATCCAGCTTCTTATGAAGAAATGTTACTCACCGTATTAAAACTTTTAAAAAACAGCCTGGGTAACGATATGCAGCAAAGTGCGGTTTTACAAGATGTCATGAACGTTATCAATGAAGTATATCCATATATAAAGGAAAAGGATGATATCACTTTTTTACTACAGTTATTAGCGGATATTACTGTACATTCCACGATTCATCAATTGCAAGGCGTCAGTGTCACCTCACTGAAACAGGGATCCTGTACCAGAAAACATCACTTCTTACTAGGCGCTACACAAAATCAATATCCTGCCTTTATGGCAAAACGTGGTATCTTTGATGAGCACTATTATGAAACTCTGCCTTATCCAAGCATGGAACATCGCTATCAATTGCATCTGAAACAGTTACGTAAGCTGCTAAACCGCAGCCAACATCTCTATATATCCTATCCCTTAGGTACGTATGAAGGAAAATCTTTAGAAGCTGCCTTAGAAATAGAACAAATGTTCGATGAAAGAGCTAAACCCTATCCTTTACAGGAAATGTATGAAAAAGCAGATATTGCGCTGACCATTACTTCGCAAACAGCCCATGCGCTGTTTGTTCGCAATCAGCAAATCAAAGGTTCCATCTCTTCTATTGAACGCTATGTAAAGTGTCCGTTTTCATATTTCCTGCGTTATGGGTTAGGTATTAGAGAACCTATGAAACTAGGCTTTGCGGATTCTTATATGGGAACCCTTTCACATTATCTGTTAGAAACCTTGACTAAGCAACAGGGGAAAGCCTATACAAGTGTATGTGAAACAACGCTTACCGCCTTGATTGACAAGGAAATAGACGCCCTTCAAGAAGTCTTTTCGGACATGCGTACCCGCTTACAGATTTTACGTATCCGTATCGAATCCAGCATGATGCAGACATTGCGACGTTTAGCTTCTTTTGAGGAACATTCTCATTTCCAGCCCTGGCAACAAGAACGCGAATTTCAATATGAAATACCTGTAACATCGGATGTCACACTGGCTTTGCATGGCTTCATTGATCGTTTGGATGTATATGATGATATCCTATGCATTCTGGATTATAAAAGCAGTGCAAAAACACTATCGGAAACAAAAGTATTTGCGGCAATGCAGTTACAGCTTTTAACCTATTCCATCGTCATGGCCAAACTGGAACAAAAAGAAATTATGGGAGCTTATTATCTATCATTAAAAAATGAAAATATTCCCCATCTAGCAGGTAAGCTATCGCGCCGCAAGCCGGTTACCTATACACCGATTGAACAAGCAGATCTACAAGATGCCATCATCAAAACGCATCGCATACATGGATGGACCATGTATCCGAATGTATCCTTATTAGATGATGAAGGCACGCATGTGAGCGGTGTTCGCTGCAATAAAGATCAGCTCATCAAAGCAAGTAAATTATACGACTTACATAGCATAGAACGCTGGTTCACGAGCATTTATCAGCAATTAGCCAAACGTATGCTGGATGGTGATATCGTCATAGAACCAAGTGAAGATGCCTGTCTATACTGTGATTTTCATGCTATCTGCCGTTTCCATGGTATGCCATTTGAACGCAAAGCCATGGTTGAAACAGATGATTCCCTCTATCGGAAAGGAGAGGATGAAGATGCCTAACTGGAATCCCCAACAGCTGAAAGCTATTCAGACAAAAGATAAAAACATCATGGTATCCGCCTCTGCCGGCAGTGGTAAAACCACGGTATTAATTGCCCGCTTAATGGATCTGGTGGTAAAAGATCGTGTTCCGATTGATGCCATTTTGGCTATGACCTTTACGGAGGCGGCGGCCAGTGAAATGAAAAAGCGACTGGCTGCTTCTTTACAGAAAGCCTATGAAGAAACAAAGGATCCTGAGGAACGTGCTTACATCACCCGCCAGCTTACAAGTATACAAACTGCCCATATTTCGACCATCCATTCTTTCTGCTTATCCATTTTACAAGAGTATTACTATATGATTGGCCTAGATGCTACGCGCATCACCAACATCATGGATAATGGAACGATGGTCTTATATCAGGGAGAAGCATTAGAAGAAGCTTTTCAAAACCAATATGCCAAACAGGATAAAGTTTTTATTGATCTTTGTGCCATGTTTTCCTCACGCAGTGAAAATGATGAGGCACTGCGCAAGCTGATTACCTCACTTGCTGTCATGGCATCCTCACAAGCAAATTCCGATGACTGGTTAAACGCTTTGCTCATCCCTTATGATAATATCAAGCATATACAAGATCTGCCCATTGCCATACAAGAAAACTTCTTTTCCTACTTAGCAGTAGAATGTTCGCGTTATGAAGAAGGCATCTTGCGCATTCAGGAACTTTATCGTTACCGCTATGACAGTGAAGTAAAAAAAGCTGCATTAGTAGAACAAAAGGTACAGGCTTTGCCATCTTTACAAGAAACCTTAGCCAAACGTGATTATGAAGACTTTCGTTTAGCCTTTCAATCCATTGCCCATGGAATCCTTCCTCCCTCTCCGGATAAAGAGGATAAAGAATATGTTCATTTGCGTAAACAATCACAAGAATTAGAAGATCGTTTATTAGGACTTTTATTCAGTGAGCAACAATTCATAAAGGATATGCAAGCATTAAAGCCTTACGTTCAAAAGCTGATTGAAATGGTCAAGGATTATCGAAGGAGCTATGCGTGTATAAAACAAGAACAAGCAGTCATTGATTTTGACGATATGGAGCATTATGCACTGGAAATCTTGCAGTGTAAAGATGGTCAGGTAGCACAGCGCTATCGTGAGCAGTTTACTGAAATCATGGTAGATGAATTTCAAGATAGCAATGATGTGCAAAATACCCTGGTTCAATCCATTTGCCGTGAAAATAATGTCTTTCGTGTCGGTGATATTAAACAATCCATTTATGGTTTCCGACATGCCAAACCTTCTTTAATGCGCGGTATCATTGAACAACAGGGTATCTATGATGAAGTCATCTATTTATCAAACAACTATCGTTCGAAAAAAATGATCGTTGATTTTAATAACCTCTTATTTAAACAGTTAATGAATTTAGACGGTTTCTCCTGCCGCTATGCCGATGCAGATGATGTAGAAACCGGCGTTGCAGAACAATTGCAAGACAATGTGCCAATCTGTTTTCATGCCATCTTTCATGATGAGATCAAGAAGGCCAATGCGTTGATTCTCGCTAAAAATGATCTGAAGGCCAGCTATATCGCCAATCAGATATTAGAAATACGTGAAAAAGAACAGCGTCAATGGAAGGATTTTGTCGTACTGGTGAGAGGAAATGCTCGTAAAGAAAATATGAAGAAAGTGTTTGATGAACTGCATATTCCTTATTTTATTGATGTGAAATCCGGTTTCTACCAATCCAGTGCCGTATCGCTGATGCTAAGTGCCTTGCGCGCCATCGAAGATCCGCATAATGATATCGCCTTAATCGCCATCTTACTATCTCCTTTATTCCCTTGTAGTGCAGAACAAATTGCCCAAAGCAAGCTGGCCAAACGTCAAGAGGCACAAAAGGCAAGTCAACAAGCTGCACATAAGGTATATGAATCTAGTTTTTATGCATATTTAAAGGAACATCCTATTCCCGGCTTTCAGGCCTTCGAAGAATTACGCAAAGAATGTTTTGGTTGTTCCCTTACAAAGACGCTGAATCGTTTATATGAGCAAAATAATTATTATGCATTGCATACAAGCGTGCAGGAAAAAACCAATTTGGATCTATTGTTTGAAAAAGGAGCAACCTTTGAACAACAGCAAGCCATGGGCATTCATGCGTTTTTGAATCAGATTGAACAGATTAAAGATGCTCAAACAGCAGAGGCAATACCGATTGGCAGTGAAGCTGATGTCGTCCGTGTCATGAGCATCCATCAATCAAAAGGGCTGCAGTTTCCGGTTGTCTTCTTATGGTCAAATGATGCCATGACAGCAATTGAATTTAAAGATTTATGCATCTGTGACAGTGAATTGGGAATTGCCTTAAAACGAATGGAACTGCCTGAACGCTATGTACGAACAACGATTCCTCGTATCGCCATGGAGCATAAAAAAGATAAAGAAGAGCTAGAAGAAGAAATGCGTATCCTCTATGTGGCAACGACACGTGCTCAGCAACAAATGCATATCGTAGACTGTGTTTTAGACCTGGAACAATATAATAAGCCTTTAACGACTTCTTCTATATACGATCGTGGCGGTTATACCTCCTGGCTCTTACAAACTTTTCTGCAACATCCAAATGACCTTTTCACCATCAAAGAAGTACATACCCTGTGGCAAAGTCTTCCTCTTCAAGAACCGATAAAACCTCAATATCACATACAGCCTTATCATCAAGAGGTGGAAACCTTACAGTTTGCGACAGCTTCTGCGAAAAAAGCTACAGATATAGCAATTACCCTGCAAAAGCCAAAAGGTATGCAGTATGGTACGATGATGCATAAGATGATTGAAGCCTTGGCCAATTCATCATACGAAGATACCGCAATTCGGCAATGTGCGGCACGCCTGCACATAACGCTGTCTGAACAAGATGTTAAGCACCTGCACGACTTATATGAAAACGAAGTCTTTCAGCGATGCTTGAAAACCACCTGTTATTATGAGCTTCCTTTCATGGTGAAGGATGGTGAGGAAGTCTTACATGGTTTCATGGATTTTGTGGCAATACAAGAGAACGGTATTACCATTATCGATTTTAAAACCGATGCCATCTTTTCAGCTGATGAGTTAATAACAAGATATCGGGAACAGTTACTGTTGTATCAAAAGGCTATGAACACGCTATATCCAAACAGTAAGATCGCTTGCTATATTTATTCACTGCATTTATCTGAGATGATTCAAGTCTCATAAATGATTAGGTTATGCAGAGGGTACCAAACGGTATATGGTATCCTCTTTTTTTGTATCTAAATTTATAAAAAAAAGAAGGATTTCTCCTTCTTGAATTCGACTAGTAAGTATATGTGTAAGAGCCTTCATAATATCCTGTGATGCCCTTATAAAGTAATGCACCCTTTTTCAAAGTTCCTGCTGATGAGAACTTAAAGGTTATTTTCTTATAACTATATGGATTAATATTTAAAGCAAAATTAGTAAAAGTTTGATTCGCTATTAATTTACCTGTATAATCATAAATTTTAAAATTAATTTTCTTAAAGTTCTTAACCGTTGTCATACGATTGTTGACTACATAAGTATCTAATCGTAAAGCTCCACCACTATAATAAACTTTTCTAACTGCTACCGAAGGATCACCACGATCATAATCAAATACATTGGTGGAAACATTATAAGATTTTGCGTTTTCTTTTACGCTGACTTTACATTTTGTCGTATACCCGTTTCGTTTCGCGTAAATATATGCCGTACCGGCTTTTTTACCAACCACACGGCCACTGCTATTTACCGTAGCAATGTTTTTATTTGATGAAGACCAGGTAATCTTACCTGTACCGCCATTTACTTTTAAGGTTGTATAAAATCCAGTATATATACTCTTGCTGGTTGCATTCACGCTAGGTTTTTTCACTGTTAATTTACACTGAGCAGTATAACCATTACGTTTTGCCTTAATATAAACAGTTCCAGCTTTTTTCGTTGTGACATACCCTTTGCTGTTTACTGTCGCAATGCTCTTATTGGAAGATGTCCAAGTAATCGCACCGGTTCCACCAGTTACTTTCAGTGTCATATGAGAACCTAAATACAAAGATGCAGAATGCTTATTCAAAGCTGGCTGTTTCACTGTGATTTTACATTTAGAAATTGCCGTCTTTGATTTCGCCGTAATATAAGCAGTACCGGGTCTTACAGCTGTTACTTTCCCATGCTTGTCTACTGTCGCAACACTTTTTTATCAGATGACCATGTTACTGTTCCATAAGATCCCTTAAACGTTAATTTGGTCGTTCCTTTTACATACAGTGATGCGCTGGTCGTTGTTAAACCTCTTTTTAGAACGGTGATTTTACAAGTCTTTGTAATACCATTTGAGGTCATTGCGGTAATCGTAGCAGTACCAGGTGCTTTTGTGTAAACCAAACCAGTACTGTTTACGGATGCAACTTTGGTATTGCTAGAAGACCATGTAATCGCACTGTTTGTTGCATTGCTAGGTGTTAGTGTAGCTTTTAATTGTAAATGTTCATTTGTGTAAAGTGTTTTTGAAATATAATTAAATGAAATCTTTGAAACACTAACATCATTCCTTTGGCTTTCCATCGTTGCTGCTTGTACTGGTCCCATCATGCTAAACACTATAAATAGACTCATCAAACAGCCAATAAGCTTCTTGCATATTTTCATGTTATTCCCCTCCTAAGGCCAATTACGCCTTTAATAGGATTATTATAGCTTCATTTCAGGTACATGGCAATATTTCTCATACAATCGATTAAAGAAAGGCAAGATTTCAGTCTCTTGCCCATTATTTATTTATGATCTAAACGTTTATGGTAAGGTGGATATCATAGAAAATTGTTGCAAATCGCGATTTTGAAGAAATTTTCTAACGGCTTCCCAAATGGAATACATAATATTTTCTAAAACACCAAGCTCCATACTATGAATGATCAGCTGCAGCAGATAATCCTCTTTTCCGGTATTTCGATCATTATCAAACATCAACAACAAAACAGCTATGAGATCATTTTTCTTTAAATACTCCAAATCCTCTTCCACCATATCCCCATTATGAAGTTGCATGGTTTCTTCTCCATGTTGACGTATTTCAGCATACACTTCTTTTGGTATCGCAATACGTCCTTTGCGATAAAATAACTGATCTTCCTCCTGCCATAATACAAAACGATTTGTAAAATCCATGACCCGCTTCGTAAGTGGTAAGCGCCAGTCTTCAAATGGTTCTAATTCGCCACTTTGATTCAGATCTTTAAACGCAAAGCCATCCTGCTCAATTATTTGTATACCTAGGTTGGGATTATAACTTAATGTTTTTCCTCCTTCATTTTCAATGATGTCATGTTCATGTTTATGAGTCAATTTCCATTTCATATAGAAACCTCCTTGTGATCTCTATTGTCAGTATATCACTAAACCCTGGCAAGATATGTCAAGTAATCTTGTGAAATTATGTAATCGTTATTACAAATCCAAAACCTTAGCATGAAGCATAGGAAAAGGGAGCCCAGCTCCCTTTATCATCCCTTCTGCTTATTTTGTTTTCACATGCTTTAAACTACTATAAGAACCATAGCATTTCTTTCCATCTATTGTTTTATAGGCTCTTACCTTTACATAATACGTTTTATTTCGCGAAAGCTTTATCGTTTTACTACTGCCACTCATCGTATAGTTCCATTTCCCCTTGCTACTTGTCGCATATGCAATCTGATAACCGCTGGCACCAACGGCTTTCATGCTTACCTGAAGCTTTCCCTTCGCCGCCTTAACACTTACACTTGGTGCTTTCGGTACAATATTAAAGTTTTTTACAACCGTGCCGGCATAATTACCTTTTCCGGTTATTTGTACAGTTCCCTTACCAACAGATGTGTTTTTTCCATATTTGACAGTATAATCTTTTCCCCTTTTTAATGTCGTCTTTCCATATTTTATAACTACTGCCGGATTCATTCTCTTCCCTGTATAAGAGCGTGTTGTTAAACCTGAATAACTTAACCCTGATATATTCTTTTTTACAATTGTAAAGGATTTCTTTATTGATCCTGTATAATTTCCAATACCTGTGATTTGGATTGTTGCCTTACCAACCGCTGTGTTTTTAGTATAAGATAACTTATAATCTTTTCCTTCTTTTAAAGTTGTTTTGCCTAGCTTGACTGTCACAGAAGGTTTTATCTGTCCTCCTGTATACGTTTTATTTGGGATGGTTGCTACCGTGGCAGAAAGCAGACTGACTGACTTCACCGTTATATTAGCGCTTCCCGTTATCGCTTTATAATTAGGATGTTCAATCTTATAATATACTTTTGTCGTTCCTGCACTGGCTCGTAATGGTTTCTTTGTTGTCCATACGCCAGAAGGACTTGTTCTGTAATGTATGCTACTATCCGTTGGATAGCCACTCAAAGTAATACCATGCGCCTTAGCATCATACGTTCCAGAATAACCTTTCACCGTAGCAGTAGCTGTTTTTTCTTTAGTCAGAAAGAAGAAACCTTTTTGATTCGTCTTAAATGTTAATACGTTATCCTTTTCTACAGCCCTGCCCGCATAAGAAATGCCATTTGTTTTCGGATCATAATTATATAAATTATAATTACCGTTCGAAAGGTTTTCTGCCCGCATATAAATTTCCGCCATACCAGGAATGATCTTAGCATCCTTATTTATAGCATTTTCTAGCTTATGATTTTTAAGATATGTGTTAAGCTGGGTATTGCTTATTTGATCATGCGCTGAAGGTTTAAATGAATTCGTACTATTCGTAATTTTCTTAAACATCATATGATAATCATGAAGATACCCATATTCACCAGAATAGAATATGATCGGCACATCAATTTTCTTTAATGACGTTAATTCTTGAGATGTGAAGGTTGTTGGATGCTTATAATGCATCTTTATCGTATCCTTATACATGCGATAGGCATTTTCACCGTCTGCCAAATCTGAATAATATGCCCCATCATAACAATATTTGTCATGATCTCCATAATAGTAACATTTCTTTTCTATCACTTGACTCGGTAAAACAAAGGCATTAATTTTATTCTTTTGTTTAGCCATTTGATATTCTTTTATCGCATATTCCAACCATTGATTTGAATTTTTTTGTATTTCACCTGTCGCAACATAATTATAAAAATCCGAATAATTAACAGTAAACTTCGTATTATCAAGGCCAGCTTTCACCCCAGTTATAGTCCCATAAACGCCATTTTTTCCTCGTGTTTTACCATCGATATAATAACGAAAATAGCTATCATGTCCTGTATAATCAAATTCACGATAGATTTCTAAGCTATTTTCATTTTGATTACTTTTACATGCTTGTACTTCTTTTGCCGTTCTTGCCCGATTTTGTTTCTCTGCAGCATACAGTGAACTGGCTTCAATTACAGATAATCCCAATAACAAAGCCAAACAAGTAATGAATCCTTTTTTTAAACTAAATTTTTTTAAACTAATTTCAACATTTTTCATACATTTCTCCCTTTCCTTTTTAATATTCAAATGAATTCTTTATATCGTAGCCTCATCTCCTTTATGATACAGTCATTAAATGTCCTAATACATAGATATTCGCTAATCGATCATTGCTTATAATCTTCCATAGCCCATTATCGTTATATACATGATAATATAGTTTTTTGTTAAGTTATAGTTGTGACAAAAGGTGTGACAGGAATTCCATTTAGAGCAGGCATCCAGCAAATCATGTATAGTAAAAGCTGCCTCGTGCATATCAAGTTACAAACAAGAAAAAAACTGTCAGAATATGAGAAAGTTTTATAGCTTTTCACTAAACTACTTTCCGTAATTCTGACAGTTTCTTTTACAATGCCGATAGCTGATGTTTCTATTTGAGAGGATTCTGCTTACTCACTGTCCGCATATTCTCCCATTATCAATGTTGCTATTTTCATAAACTTTTTTGCACATAACCTTTATCTAAAATATGCTCGCATCCCCTGTGTGGATAAAAGATAACACTATGTAAGTGTTAAGCCCTTTTAAAAATAAAATACTTTTCGATCATCCAAGCGCAACAATGCTAATTGTGTATATGCATTATTTGCCGCACACCCACAGTCAATATTAATCACATGTGCATCTTCTATACTTCTATTTCCTGTCCATATCGTGTACGGTCTGCTATCTTGCAAATATAAGGTAGGCGTATGCCCTAAAATTACGCAACGATCATTAAAAAATGCCTCATCTTTTTCGATTCGCTCCCAAACAAAATCCTCAACACACACCTCTGTATCTTTCAGATCTTTCATCCTTACACAGCCACTTTGAAATTGCATGCAAGGATAACCATGCACCAGATAATACTGCTGCTCTTGCACATGTACATCACAATAAGCCAGTGGAAGATCGGCTAGATAAGATAAGATTTCTTCTTGTTCCTTTATTGTCAGCTTTTGAAACTGGGCAATAGTTACCTGGCAGTGATTACGCTGCCAGCGATCCAGGATTAACATCTTATCGTATAAATCCATTTTTTCATCTTTTAATGCCTGATAATACTGCAGCATCATATATTCATGATTTCCCATCAGCATCTTCACATTGCTTCGTTGCATGACATCCTGTAAAATGACGATACCATTAGGGCCACGATCAATCACATCTCCTAAGATATACAAAGTATCCTCTTCATGAATTTTTTCCATCATACGATCATAGCGATCCTTTAATCCATGCACATCACTCATCACATAAACAGCCATAGAATGCTCCTTTCTCAACTAACAGTTGAAATTTTCATAAAAAACTTAACAAATACTCGCTTGTCGTTGCGCTTTTGCTCAACTATAATAAAACCATACAAGGCCATGTATAGAAAGAGGTTTATATGAAATATAGTTTAGGAAATAAAATACGCGAATTGCGCTTACACAAACAGCTGACACAAGAGCAGCTTGCCCAGCTTTGCAAAGTAAGCAGTGCAGCGATTAGTAAATGGGAACATGACCTTTCTTATCCCGATATTACTCTTCTTCCTATTTTAGCACGAATCTTCCATGTGAGTACGGACGAATTACTTAATTTTGAAAGTGAACCAAGTGAAGAAGAAATTGTAGAAATGGCTAAAAAAGCTTTGGAAATGTATCAAAGCGTTCCTTTTGAAGAAGCTTTTGCCTATACGAAAGAATTGTTATATACCTACCCAAACAGTGAATTACTGAAATTGCGCATTGCGTCAAATACGATGTATGTCATGATGTTTGGCGGTGAAAAGAATGGTGCTGTCTATCAAACATTTGCGAAAGAACTATGTGAAGAACTCATCAACAGTACCAGCGATCCTATCAAGGAAGGAGCTGTTATTTTTCTTGTGGATTTTTATATGATGGAAGAAAAATACGACAAGGCAGAACAGCTGTTAGAAAGCTTTCCAAAGCATTTTGATCCAATATCCATGTTGCCAAGCATTTACTTAATGCAAAAGGATTATGTAAAGGCAAACAAATTATTGCAGGAACAATTATATCAGCATTATCATGCCATCTGCATGAATATAATGTCCTTAGCAACCATTGCCAGAAACACACATAAGAAGGAAGAAATTAAAGCCTATCTAGATTTATTAAAGGCACTACAAACAATCTTTCATATGGAAGAGGATATTTCCTTTATGCCGATTACAGAAGGTTATTATGAAGATAAACAAGAAGCCTTGTATTATGTAAAACGCTATGTGGATATGTTGTTGCATTGGGATGAGATGGCAAAACGCAAAGAAGCTTTATTGAAACAAACACTTTGGTTTCAAGAGATTGCATTGGATAAAAACAGCTTACCTACCATTATGGGAAAGGAACAACTGTTACAGCTCTTAGACGATAAAGATTTGGATTATCTAAGAGAGGAAGAAGAATTTCAGGCATTATATAAGAAGATACAAAACAGTTAAATTCGGATGCTGATGCAAAAAGCAACCTATATAGAGAAAGAGTCGTATAAGTGATCATACGGCTCTTTTTAATGAATAGTGATTATTTACATATGTATAGAGTATTCTCTACCCTTTTTCGCCTTGCATCGCATGCCATTTTTGACAATTGCGCAAACGCTCTCCCTGATCTCCTTGCTTTTCATCATAAGCAAAGGATTTTGCTAAGGCGCATGGAAATTGCGCACATTCTCCACAATGGGCAAGCTTTTTTTCTTCAACACAGCTTTTTACCGGACATTGTTCTCCCCAAAATGGTTTTGTAATCTGTAAACAACCGGCACAATTCATCGTGTTTTGAAATTCGCACTTGCTGCAACAGATACCACATCTTGATTCTATCATCTTCATCACCATCGTAATGACATCATCATTACCGATCCTTTCTACCCTTATAGTATAAGAAATGAACACCCTTATTTCATGTAAAAAAAGGACATAATTAGGGATCTTCCTAAACGTTACCTAATCATAAGACTTAGCAAAGATATCTAAGCTCTTGCTGTTTGGTAAATACCTTAGGCAACATGGTCACAAACATCAAAAAAGGGATGCTATTACTTCATCCCTATCTTCGTTATTTCTTTGTCATCTTACGACTTTTATCCGCACAAGCTCGCATACCTTCCATGATGGCACTACGCAAACCTTTTTCTTCCATTTTCATGACAGCCTCAATGGTCGTACCGCCCGGTGAACAAACCATATCTTTAAGCTCGCCGGGATGTTTCCCGGTTTCTAATAACATTTTAGCAGAACCAAGCATGGCTTGTGCCGCAAATTTATAAGCATCTTTTCGCGGCATGCCCTCTAACACCGCCTCATCTGCCATAGCTTCCAAAATCATAAACATGTATGCCGGTGAAGAACCACTGACTACCGTTACCGCCTCCATCATTGACTCCTGTACTTCTGCACATTGTCCAAAGCTTTCAAAGATATCAATGATATCTTCTTTATCATCCTTACTCATCATCTCTCCAAACGCTAGTGCACTCATTGCCTCACCAACAAAAGCAGGGGTATTGGGCATCGCTTTTACTGCTTTCACCTTACGATGAAACATTGCATACAGATCTGCTAAGGTAACACCGGCAGCGATATTCACCATGATTGCATTTGGTTTCACATGCTCTCGTATTTCTTCAATGATCTTGCCATACATATGCGGTTTGACAGCAAGAAATAAAATATCCGCATTGCAGGCTACGGTTTCATTATCACTAATATATAAATCATAAGTTCTGCTTAATGTTTCCAGTTTCTCTGGATGCTGATTACTGACGATCATATGATCGCCATCCACTAACTGTGCCTTCATAATGCCTTCTACCATAGCTTTTCCCATATTGCCACAGCCAATAAATCCAATTGTTTTCATATGTGTTCCTCCTATCGTGTATGGGGTTCCTGTATCAGTTTTCCCAACAAAACAGCTTTTTGCTGTTCATCCTTTGTTTGTTTAAACTCTTCTTGTGTAATTGGATGAATCCATGTCAGATGGACACCTTGTTTTTTAATTGATAAAGCTAAAGCGTCGGCAAAATGATCATCATCTAACAATATGCAATACGATGTATCATGAAGCTGCATATCCAAGGTATGCTGATCAGCCAGACAATCCATTTGTTTCCAAGGCAGCTCGCATAAACCGGCAATTTTTGCAAAGACTTCCATTTGCTCATCTGCGCTATATACATCTTTTCTTAAGGCGATAGCAAACTCACTACGTGCATAAGATTCATAATCATCATAATAGCTATCTGCATTTGGCATCGCAAACATTCCCACACCAATTGTAAATGCATATAGGACTTCATCCTTTTCAAAGGTCATTAACAGACGGCTTGGAAATTGATCCTTATGCAAATCATAACAGTTGCTTGCCTTGTCAAAGATCTTACACAAATCTTCAAAGTAAGGCGTATGATAAGCTTTCCATACCTCATTAAATTCCTGTGCCCAGAAGGCCTTTCCTGCTTGCATGCGTGGTGCTAAAGCTTCATAAGCATCCATCAGCTTCCATCCTACCATCGTATTTTCTTTCAAATTACGGGTATACCCGCTAAAGCTTTTTCCATCAGCCCAGCTTGGGATAATGCTGTAGAGCTCTTTTTGATAATATAAAGCTGCGATATGCCCTTCTTTGCTCCAAACAATTTCAATATTGTCTTCATCCCAAGGTGAAATATCTGTTGGATCCTGCAAAAATTGCTTTGGCAGCATAGGCTGATGATCCTTAGCAATCGCATTCTGATCAAACGCATCCGGTGCTGCTTTCAGATTTTTGACCCAACAGGCACTGCGGGCAATTAAACGCTGTTGTTCATAATCCAAATCATACATATAGAAATAGATGCTTTCACCATCACTGATAACATCTGCCGCAATCGGACATAGCGGTGATTGTGAAAACGCCAAACTTTCTTCTTTTATTTGCTCCATAACAGCCTCCTATTTCTTTCTATTATTATACAAGATATCGCAGACAATGAACAGTTGTTCAAAGAAAATAGTCATTTGATTCTTGCTCATTGGGAAGAAACATCATATTGTTAAGTAACTTATGAGCTTTCTGTTTGTATTCTAATAGTATCATCGATCTCTTTCTCATCTTACTCATCATATGAAACATGATTACAGTATTTTGCATAGTGTATGAGATGCTGAAGCATACAAGCATAACAAAAAGTGAAGCTTTCATCCTATTGCTTAGATGATTGCTCCACTTCCTTGCTTATTTAATTTCTTTAATCGTTTTAATTCCTTCCGTATCAACATAAGTGATATTCAGCTTATCCTTTGGTTTTAAGAATACCAGCTGATTCTCATATTTCGTTGTAAAGGAGATCTTAAAGATTTCATTGTTCTCTGCCTGAATATAATATAATGTATTTCCTTCCACATTTAGTTTTTCAATAGATTTCACCACAATCGTTGCCGTCTTCATACTTTCGGCACTGATATTGTCACTGGACGTACCTAACAGGTTCAAAGTCTTTTTAAACAAGGCATCCAAGCCTTCATCACTGGATACGGTCGCAACCTTTTGATAATCAACTGCTGAAACTGTCGCATACATCTTAATCAAGCCATTGTCTTTCAATGACATTAAATACACTGGGTTGCCTTTGATATTGATCAATAATGGGAAAGTAGACTCATAGCCATAGTTTTTCACTTCGGATTGTGCACTCTTCATAGCGCTGGTTTCATTTGCTCCGGCCGTCGCAATCTTCATTGCTTCATGAGTTCTCAGATTCACTAATACAAAGCCTAAGTTGGACTCATCGGCATTCGCAGATGTAATACCACTATACAGCCAAATATCGCCATCTTTTTCTAAATAATTATAGCCTTCACTTGTTAAGGTCACACCATTTTGTCCAAACACGGAATTCCAATAGCCGCCTTGCAAACTACCATTTTCATCTAATTCATTAATAACCAGTGATTCAGGGAAAATACGGTCAGCCCATGTCGGTATCTTTCCTTTATCATATTTTGTACTTTCACCGGTAATCGGATCAAGGAAAATTGCCCCTGTTACACTCTTCTTCGCCCCTACCCCTTTATAGGTATAGGTCGAACAAATATACCAAGGTCTTCCTTTTTCATCAATTTCAAAAGAAGGAGAACCAAAGATTTCAGTTGGATGTTGGAAACGTAAATGACGCATCAGATTTTCATTAAACATTGCCGATGGGACATATTTCATTCCATCCAATCCCAAATCCTTTAATTTTACCAAAGATGTTTTTCCACTTGTACTATCTACCGTGATATAAGCAGGAATCCCGTTCCCTTTATTTTTAAAATACTTAATGAAACCATTGTAAGTTAACGGGGTCACGCGATACACACTGTCTTTATAAGAAATCTGTGTATATTCATCACTGACATTAAACTGTGATACCCATTCACTCATATTGCCCATTACCTTATCACCCAGACGTATTGAGCTATCTCGATCAATGATGGGTGTCTTTTTGAAATCCACTTCCGGAATTTCCTTAAACTTTACATCCTTCACCGCAATACGGTTTGCATATTCTTTTGCATGGAAGATTTTTGAACTGATTAAGGATGACGCAAAAGGAAAGATAATCATGATGGCTAAAGCAATCGCACTTAGTTTTGCCGCGGTTTTCCAATTGCTTGTTTTTGCTGTTGCATCATGTACCGTCTGCTTTATGAATTTGCCTTTTAATCTATCAAATGCATGCATTCCCTGATTGGTTAAAGAGAAAATCAGGGTGATAATTAAGATTGGTCCTACGGTAAAAATCAGAAACTGCCAAAACTCTGGCGCATGCCAGTTTAATGGCGGTAATACGACATAGAAATATCCGAAAACATATACCAGATATACCGGTATGATAAATAACATATATTTTTTCATATAACGCACCTCACTTTTTGATAGTACTTACTATATCATATTTATCACAAAAGATACAGAAAGTTTTCTTATCAAAGTTTTTCACAAAGATAATATGAAAACTGTGAGCAAATCAGCTTCACTCACAGTTATATACACTATCTTTTCTCATCCATTAATACGATGTGATGACACTCTCTGGTTTTCTTCATATCAATCAGACGCTGATTGCTAGAACCACGGAAACGTAAAGTAATATCCTTTAACTCTTCGATAAAACGTCCATCAACCAACACATCAATAAGCGAGAGCATTTCATCGGTATCCTCGCCATATCGTTTCCCTTGCACAATTAAATCTTCATCCAATGTAAAACCGGTAAAACACCAGATATCTTTTTCCGGCAATTCTTTGCGCACTTTTCTTAATAGCTTTACCAACACTTTTTGATTCTCGAATTCAAACGGTTCCCCGCCAAGTACTGTTAAGCCTTTAATATAAGGAGAGGCCAATGCCTGCAGTATTTCTTGTTCACTTTCTTCTGTATATGGCTGTCCATAGGTAAAATCCCATGTTTCCGGTTGGAAACAATGCGTACAGCGATTTGTACATCCGGATACAAACAAGCTAACGCGTACTCCGGGACCATTGGCTATATCATACTTTTTAATTGCTCCATAATACATGGCGATTGCTCCTACAGATGCAAGACACGTTCTTTGATTTCCTGTGTTCTTCCTTGATTCCAGAACTGTGTACCGATATAACCACATGTTCTTCTGGCAACATTCATCTTATCCTGATCACGGTTATGACAGTGTGGACATTCCCAGATAAGCTTATTATGCTCATCACGAATGATCTGGATTTCTCCATCAAAGCCGCAAACCTGACAATAATCACTCTTTGTATTTAATTCAGCGTACATGATATGATCATAAATATGCTGCATAACAGCTAAAACAGCATCTATATTATTCTTCATATCCGGTACTTCCACATAGCTGATTGCTCCACCTGGAGATAGCTTCTGGAATTGTGACTCAAAAGTCAATTTATCAAATGCATTGATTTCTTCCGTCACATGGACATGATAGCTATTTGTTATGTAGTTTTTATCTGTTACACCTTCAATGATGCCAAAACGTTCCTGTAAACATTTTGAGAATTTATATGTCGTAGATTCTAATGGTGTGCCATATAAGGAGAAGTCAATATTTTCTTCAGCTTTCCATTTTGCACATGCATCATTCAAATACTGCATAACCTCTAACGCAAATGGAGTAGCTTCTGGATCCGTATGAGGTTTTCCTGTCATATAGCGTGTCATTTCACATAAGCCGGCATAGCCTAAAGAAATTGTGGAATATCCATTAAATAACAATTTATCAATGGTTTCTCCCTTCTTTAAACGGGCCAAAGCGCCATTCTGCCAAAGGATAGGTGCCACATCACTTGGTGTTCCCTTTAAACGATTATGGCGACACATCAAGGCTTCCTTACATAATGCCAAACGCTCATCCAAGATACGCCAGAATTCCTTCATATCTTTTCCACTGGAACAAGCAACATCCACTAGATTTAAGGTTACAACACCTTGATTGAAACGACCATAGAATTTATATTGATCATTTTCATCCTTATATACAGTTAAGAAAGATCGACATCCCATACATGTATAGCAATTGCCATCCTTCAGCTGTTTCATGATCTTTTCGGAAATATAATCCGGAACCATACGTTTTGCCGTACATTCTGCAGCTAATTTTGTCAGATACCAATATTTGCTTCCTTCGCTCACATTATCTTCTTCCAATACATAAATCAGTTTTGGGAATGCCGGTGTAATATAAACGCCCTGTTCATTTTTTACACCTTGAATACGCTGATTTAACATTTCTTCAATGATCAAAGCCAAATCATCGCGCAGTCTTCCTTCCGGTACTTCATTCAGATACATGAACATGGTAATAAATGGTGCCTGTCCATTCGTTGTCATCAACGTAATGACCTGATATTGAATTGTCTGTACCCCTTGTTTGATTTCACGCTTTACACGCAGCTCTGCAATTTCATTGATAATTTCATCGCTTACCTGTACCCCGGTTGTTTCCATTTCACGACGTACTTCCCTTTGGAATTTTTCACGGCTGATCTGTACAAACGGTGCTAAATGTGACATGGTGATACTTTGCCCGCCATACTGACAAGAGGCAATTTGTGCAATCGCCTGGGTTGCGATGTTACAAGCTGTTAAAAAGCTATGTGGCTTTTCAATCATCGTTTCCCCAATGACCGTACCATTCTGCAGCATATCCTCTAAGTTTACCAAACAACAATTATGCATATGCTGAGCAAAATAATCCGAATCATGGAAATGGATAATACCTTTTTCATGTGCTTCTACAATTTCCGGAGGCAATAAAAAACGCTTCGTAATATCCTTGCTTACTTCTCCTGCCATATAGTCACGCTGTACGCTGGAAATGGTAGGATTCTTATTAGAATTCTCTTGTGCCACATCTTCATTCTCAAATTCCAACAAACTTAAGATCTGTTTATCTGTTGAATTTGACTTTCTTACCAATTCCCTTTTATATCGGTAAGTAATATAATTATTGGCTACCTTAAAAGCCGACTGCTTCATGATTTCTTCTTCTACCTTATCTTGAATTTCTTCTACGGTAGCACTGCGATTCAGATGCTGACAATATGCCGTGACATTTGTTACGATCTGAGCAATCTGTTCACCACTCATCTGGTAAATATGGGTGACACTTTGATTTGCTTTACAGACAGCATCCTCAATTTTTGATGCGTCGAAGACAACTTCCTTTCCACTTCTCTTTATGATATTCATACACTACACCTCTTCATCATTCCTAATATCCTTTAGCATTATATAGGAAAAAGTGAAGAAAATAAAGTATCATGCTAAAGAACTTTATCACCATATTTCACAAGTGAAAACTTTCAATAAAAGAAAGCCTTTGTTCATCGCTTTTCTATTTTTGGAATAGCCTTTGTGAATGAAAATATATTTTTTATTTTCACATCATCATCGTAGTAAAATTAACATAAAAAGAAAGATGCCGTTAACTTTTTAGAGCTCCCCCCCATGAAGATATCGGTTAAAAAAAGGATCTGGAGAAATGGACTCCACTTCCTGATTATTACCCCCATTTGATTCGCTGATGCCTTGCTTGTTTCTACTCCTATCATAGTCTCTTGTATAGGTATTTTATAGTATACAAAGAAAGCAAAGAAATAATTAACTCGCTATCTCATAAGTTCAAGATACCCTAATCTTTATAGGCATTCTTGAGCTTTTTAAATTGCATTTTGATAGGGCAATTTAAGCACATAAATTAGTAAACATTTCATAATACGTAGTTCTGCAACACCAAGACATACAAAATATGCACTTGAGTACTAGCCAAAACATACAAAATACGCAGTTCATTTTTACTGAAAACATACAAAATACGCAGTTCATGACCATAATCCTATCTTTTTCTTTATAACTTCCCTTATTTTACCCTTGCCTCCTGCATGTAAGTAAAGGCAAAAGAAAAGAACCCTATGCAGGATTCTTTGTAATACTTAAAACTTTATAGCCATTTTCTGTCAGATCCTTTTCCAGATTATCTGTCTGGAATGTATCAATACGGAAAATCAACTCAGAATATCCATTATGCTGATTATACACACCTAAGTGCGTGATATTGCAATTGTTGCGCACAAAGATCTTACTTAGTTCCCCAATCGTTCCAAGCTCATCTTTAACTTCTACGCAGACGCGACTGCCACTTGTACGATAACCTAGGATATCTAAGAAGCTGCTTAATACATCGTTGCTAGTTAGGATACCAACTACCTCATTGTCATCATTGACAACCGGCAGACAACCGATATCATGTTTAAACATCAACAGTGCCGCATCTTCTAAGAAACGATCCTCATGAATGGTAATCACATCACGAATCATGATGGCATCCACACTTGTTTTCGACAATAGATAGTTTAGCTCATAGATGCTCAGGCTAGTAGCTTTAGAAGCACCTTTCTTGCTGATCATGCCTTCCGTAACCAAGCCAACCAATTTTTTGCCGCTGACTACCGGAATACGGTGCAGATTCTTTTCGCTCATGATGTCGACAACATCACTGATCTTCGCATTTACATCAATACATATTGGATTCTTTGTCATTCGATTTTTTACGTACATACTTTATCCTCCTAAATATGCTTTCTGAATTTCTTCACTATCCGCAAGTTCTTGTCCGGTACCACTCATAACAATCTTACCGGTTTCCATGACATAAGCTCTGGTAGCTACGGATAAGGCCATACGGGCATTTTGTTCCACTAACAAAATCGTTGTCCCTTTGGCATTGATATCCTTGATGATACTAAAGATTTCTTTTACCAGAATGGGTGCCAATCCCATACTAGGCTCATCTAACAATAAGATCTTAGGATTTGCCATCAAGGCTCTGCCCATGGCTAACATCTGCTGTTCTCCTCCGGATAAGGTTCCTGCTGCTTGTTTGCTACGATCCTTTAAGATAGGGAAACGTTCATAAATAGCTTCCAGATCTTTCTTGATGCCTTCTTTATCCTTACGTTGATAAGCACCTAATTCAAGGTTCTCTAATACTGTCATATCGGCAAAGATACGTCTGCCTTCCGGTACATGGGAGATTCCTGCTTTCATTATATCCTGTGCGCTCTTCTTGTTCAATACTTTGCCATCATAGGTAATGGTTCCCTCACTTGGCTTTACCAAGCCCGACAAGGCTTTCAGAATACTTGTCTTACCGGCACCATTCGCACCGATCAAGGTAACAATTTCACCTTCATTAACTTCAATATCAATGCCTTTTACGGCATGGATTGCCCCATATTTAATATGCAGATTCTCGATTTTCAGCATGCCTATACCTCCTCACCCAGATAAGCTTCAATAACACGCTTATTGGATTTGATTTCTTCCGGTACACCGGATGCGATGATTTTTCCATAGTCTAATACATAAATTCGTTCACACAGATTCATGACCAAAGACATATCATGTTCAATCAATAAGATACTGATATGAAATTCATCACGGATAAAGCGAATTAATTCTGTTAATTCAGCAGTTTCCTGTGGATTCATACCGGCTGCCGGTTCATCTAGGAATAACAGTTTTGGTTTAGCGGCCATCGCACGAGCGATCTCCAAACGTCGCTGTTCTCCATAAGGCAAGTTGCAGGCAAGCTCTTCACATTTATCTTCCAGATGAAAGATTGTTAACAGTTCCATTGCCTTTTTCTTCATGGCGATTTCACTCTTATAATACTTAGGAAGACGCAACAAGGCAGTGATAACGCCATAATCAACATCTTTATTCATCGCAATCAGAACATTTTCCAATACGGTCATATCCTTAAACAGACGAATATTCTGGAAGGTTCTAGCTAAACCTAAAGCTGTGATTTTATATGGCTTAATACCGTTTAATTTAATTGGTTTATCATCTTTCGTGAATTCAATACTACCTTCACTTGGCACATAGACACCGGTTAACATATTGAATAAGGTTGTTTTACCAGCACCGTTTGGTCCGATCAGACCAACCAATTCACCTTCATTGATTTCCATATTAATATTAGAATTGGCACAAAGACCATCAAAGTTTTTCGTTAATTTTTTTACAGAAAGTAAAGGCATCTTAGTCTACCTCCTTTTTCTTTTGCCACTTCTTTGGCAGAAAATCGGTAACTTCCTTACTGCCAAACAATCCCTGCGGACGATAGACCATGATCACGATAATGGCTAAAGCATACAGGATCATACGGATTTCCGAATAGCTTTGCAGGGTAAGGTTGATGATACCCAAAACAATCGCCGCAAGGATACTGCCGGATAAGCTTCCCATACCACCAAATACTACAATAACCAGTATATCAATAGATTTCATGAAACCAAAGGTTGTAGGTTTTAAAACATAGAAGTAAGCCGCATATAAAGCACCCGCAATACTTGCCAACATAGCACCAATGACAAATGCTAAGGTTTTATATTTTGTCGTATTGATCCCCATGGATTCACTGGCAATCTCATCTTCACGAACGGAAATACAAGCGCGTCCATGGGATGATCGAATAAAGTTATGAATTACTATTACCGAAATAACAATAAACACAAATACCAGAGGGAATGTTGTTAGCTTAGGAATATTACTTAAGCCAGCTGCTCCACCGGTAATTTCCATATTTTGAATAGCGATACGGATAACTTCAGAAAATCCCAAAGTGGCAATTGCCAAATAATCCCCACGTAAACGCAAGGTTGGAATGGCAACAATCAGAGCAACTACAGCCGTAATCGCCATACCTACCAGCATACCAACAAATAAACCAGTTAAGTTTGGCATTTTCGCCAATACGATAGCTGCCGAATATGCCCCAATAGACATAAACCCAGCATGTCCTAACGAGAACTGTCCGGTAAAGCCGATAATCAAATTCAAGCCTAACGCCAAAATAATATTAATACCAATCGTAATAATAGCTACCTGATATGTGTTTGGAATCATTCTGCCACTAATAGCAATCTGAAAGATACTGAAGATTACACAAACAACGATTGTCCAAATGAGATTACGTTTTGTAAATTGACTTTTCATATACGTACACCTCCTAGACCTTTTCCTTGACATTCTTACCTAACAAACCACTTGGTTTGATGATTAAAATGACAATCAGAATCAAATATACAACGGCATCTTTTATCATCGAGAAACCATAACCACTTGCCAAGGTTTCCAAGATACCGATAGCTTCTCCACCAAGCATAGCGCCCGGAATAATGCCGATACCACCAAAGACAGCTGCGATGAAGGCTTTTAGGCCCGGAATCATTCCCATCAATGGGTCAATAGAATTATAATACATACCAATCATAACACCTGCTGCACCAGCTAAGGCACTACCTAAGGCAAAGGTAAAGGAAATGGTATTGTTTACATTGATACCCATTAAAGCTGCTGCATCCGGATCTGTAGATACCGCACGCATCGCTTTACCAATCTTTGTCTTCTTCACGATCAGCTGCAATGCAATCATCAATAAGATCGATGTCACAAAGATCAGAATCTGATGATTAGAAATCTGTAATCCTGCAAAGGTATATACCTCGCGTGGGAAGAAATCAGCTGGATATGTACGAATGTTTGGTCCCATGAAGTACATCATGGCATATTCCAGAAACAAAGAAACACCGATAGCTGTAATCAGTGAAGTGATGCGTGATGCATGGCGAAGTGGTTTATAGGCAATCTTCTCAATCAAGACACCTGCCACCATACAAATCACCATAGCTAACAGCATGGTTGGAAAAAAGCCCAAGCCAAGTGATGTTGAGGCGAAGAATCCCACATAGGCACCCAGCATATAGATATCCCCATGGGCAAAGTTAATCAGTTTGATAATCCCGTAGACCATGGTATATCCCAGTGCAATCAGCGCAAAGATACTTCCGACGGATAATCCGTTGATCAGCTGTTGCAGAAATATTGTCATATTTATACCCCTTTCGTATACGAATTTACTCTTCTTAAAAACGTCAAATAAGGTGAAAGTGTTCTTTCACCTTATTTACGTGCTTCCATCATAGTCTTACTTGGTTACGTCTACGTTTTCAACAGAAGCCTGTTCTCCATCTTTTAATGATACTAATTTAATAGATTTGATAGGAGTGTGATCCTTATCCATAGAGAATGTTCCTGTTACACCAGTGAAGTCTTTGTATTCAGCAATTGCAGTATTTACTTTTTCAGGATCATCGGTTCCTGCTTTTTCAGTAGCTGCTTTAACGAAATAAGCCAAGTCATAACCTAATGCTGCAAATGTATCTGGTTCTTTACCATATTCATCTTTATAAGCTTTCAGGAAGTTACTGATCTTATCGTTGTTTTCTTTCAATGAGAAGTGTGTTGTGAAATATACATTGTTCAATGCTTTCGCACCGGCAACTTCTTTCAATTTAGGTGAGTCAAATCCATCAGGTCCTAAGATTGGTTTATCAATACCGTTTTCACGAGCCTGTTTGATGATCTGACTAGCTTCTTCATAATACCCTGGTACAAAGATAGCATCGAAATCTTTATTTTTGATTTTTGTCAAAATGGAAGTAAAGTCTTTATCACCCTTCTGATAATTTTCGGTACCAACAATTGTTCCACCTAATTCTTTGAATTTTGTTGTGAAGACTTTTGTCAGACCTTTTGCATAATCACTGGAGTTATCGGCATAAACGATAACTTTCTTAAAGCCTTTATCCATAGCAGCTTTCGCAACGGCATTTCCCTGGAAGGAATCAGAGTAACAGATCTTATAGCCATAAGACTGTACGGTTTTGCCATCTGCTTTAAAAGTTGCCATATCATCGGTAGCAGATGCTGAAATCGTTGGAATCTTACTTTCTTCTGCCATCGAGAAGGCCTGTTTTGTAAGTGATGAAATAGCTGGTCCTAAGATCACCGTATTACCATCTTCTACTAAAGTGTTATATACCTGAGGCATTTCGGTATCATCTGTTTTGTTGTCCTTGATTTCAAGTTCAATCTTTTTCTTAGTACCACCGACATCAACACCGCCAGCTGCATTAATTTCCTTCACTGCCAGTTTGATACCTTCTACATGACTGGTACCATAAGTAGCTGCTGTACCAGACTGTTCATAATTGACACCCCATTTAAGTGTATCACCGCCGCCAGCACTTCCGGCATCCTCACTTCCACAACCTACAAGTGTTGTCAAAGTCATAGCGGAAACTGCTGCCATGGCCATTAATTTCTTAAATCCTTTTCCCATAACAATTCTCTCCTTTAACATTTTCCATATCCTCAAATTCATCGTTTTTGAAATTGATTATCCTTATTATACCTCAATGCAAACATTTTGCAAGCACTTTCTGCATTTTTTTCATAATTTTCAGAAACATTTTAATTTTATTACAAGACATCTCATAAAACATCTCAACTCTTCCATAAATTGCCATTTCTTTTTCATATCATGATGGTTGAAAAACTTATGAATCCTGGTAATAAATAAGAATAAAGATAGTAAAAAGATGGGCATCGTTATACCATGCCCATCCATTTAGAATTAGACATAAAACGCAGTATTACGCTTCATTGTCAGTTTCTTTTTTACGTTTCATCATTACTACTACAGCACCTGCTCCAGCAATTAACATCGTGCCAGCCAGTAAGCCGGTATTCGTAGTATCACCAGTTTGTACTTCTTCTTCATCCTTCTTTGTTTCATCAGGTTTGTTAGTTTCTGGTTTTGTAGTTTCCCCTGGTTTTGATGGCTCAACTGGTTTTGTTGGATCATCTGGTTTTTCTGGGGTATCCGGTGTATCTGGAGTATCCGGTGTATCCGGTGTATCCGGTGTATCCGGAGTATCCGGTGTATCCGGAGTATCCGGAGTATCCGGAGTATCTGGAGTGTCCGGTGTATCTGGAGTGTCCGGAGTATCTGGAGTATCCGGTGTGTCCGGTGTATCTGGTGTATCTGGTGTATCTGGTGTATCTGGAGTATCTGGAGTATCTGGATCATCTGGTTTTGGAGCTTCTGCGGCTTTCAAATCAGTAATTGCTTTTGTTAATGCGTTTTGAGCTTTTTCGATTTGCTCAGCAGATGCATCCTTATCATCCAATACCTTTTGTGCGTCAGCTAATGCTTTTTCAAAGATCGACCAGCTTTCTGCAGTATATTCGTCTTTATTGAATCCTGCAGCATCGTTCACAAGTTTTCTCAATGCTTCTTTTCCTGTTTCTGGGTTCACAGGAGGTACTTCATTGATTTCTTCCAAAGCATCTATAGCTTTTTGCAGATTTGCAATTGCTGTATTTATATCTTCAAGCGTTGCATCCTCATTCGCATCCACATCTTTCGCTGCTTTTAATGCTTTCGCAAAATCAGCCCAAGTTGCTTTTGTATAGTCTTCCTCTTTTAATAGTTCAGCAAATACAATTTTTGCTTTCAAGATTGTCTTATCAACTACACTAGGAGTCTTCTTTTCCAGTTTATCTTTTGCCGTATTCAATGCTTTAATAGCATTATCTACAGCAGTCTGATCAACTGTTTCAGATTGATATGCATCCTTAGCTGCTTGCAATGCTTTTGCAAAGTCTTTCCAGCTTTCAGGTGTATATTCTTCTTCTTTCAGCTTAGCTGCTTCATTGATTGCTGTTTCCAGTTTAGATTTATCTACAGTAACGACAGGCTTATTCTCTTTACCATAGAAACGAATTTCTGCCATCGAAGCATATGCATTCATAGTATCGCCACCTGTACTTAATGCAATGAACTTCACATATCTTCCAGATGTATCTACAAATGCAGCTCGCTGCCAATCTCTACTACTTAAGTATTTTCCATCGTTATCAAATTCAAATACACCTACAGATTTGAATTCTTTGCCATCTTCACTAACTTGAATTTCTGCTTTAAGGATATCGCCATTAGCTCCGCCTTTACTCTGACGAGGCAGGAAGGTTACATTGCTAAGTGTATAATCCTTGCCTAAATCAAATACAATATCCTGAGGCATTTTTCTTTCATCTGCTACTAGATAGTTTGTATGCCAATAAGAACCCTCATTGTAGTCTAAGACATTAATAGCTGCTCCATCTTCGCCATCATCAGCTGTGATTTCGCTTGAAACACTCTTAACAACTACACCATCTTTGTTATTGCTAGCTTCTTTGTTAATCAGCAGTTCTTTATCCAATGGTTTTACTTCTAATCCAGTAATCGCATTCAAGATACTTGTCGTTGCACTATCCACCTGTGATTTTGTATAATTTCCATCCTTCAACATATCTGCAGCCGCATTCAGAGCGTCTGTTAATACTTTGTAAGAATCTTCTGTATACAGAAGGCTGCTATATTTATTACCTTTTTCAATTGCCGCCATTAAATCAGTCGTATTGACACCTTCTTTTACAGTTAATTCATAAGATGCCTTTTTGCTAGGATCTGTGATCGATGTAACTGTAATTGTTGTCTTACCAGCCTTTAATGTACGTACAAGGTATGAAATATTTGTGCTTTCACCAGTCATAATAATACTTGCAACACTAGGATCCGAGCTTTCAACCTTATAGTATTGATTAGCAGGTGCGTTAGGTTCTGTTGTAACTGACGCTTTAACAGGACTAATTTCATCTTTGAATAAATCAGTCGCATTCGCTTTATCTAAAATAACTTCTTTAACACTTACTTTGTCTGCATGAACGAATTCCAGCTCTGATATAGACATATATTTGCTTGAAGCACCTTCAGCAGCAAATAATTCAATATCGACATTCTTAACTTTTGTATCTGCTTTTGCAGGAGCGTAAGCATATTCTAACTGTTTGCCGGTGATTTCTTTTTCTTCTTTAGAATCATCGGCATAAGTGATCGTATATTTCACCTTGCCAACCGCACCATTTCCTAAATTCGCACGATTGAACAACTTGATATTAGATAATGTCTGTTCTTCTTTCAAGGCAGCATGTAATGTTAATGGAAGTGTTACATATTCTTCATTAAAGTTAGAACCTTTGATGTCCCAAGCTAAGTCAAATCCAGCGCCACTGCCGCCATCAGCTTTGTTACCGTTAAATAATCCATCAAATTTCTTTTCATTGATCATTTTTTCAACGTTTGTACCATCATCTGTTGGCAAGAATTCATTTGTTATTGTCATTGTAACGTCTTCTTGTTTCAATGTTACATCTTTAACCGCTGGTGCATCAGGAATTTGTGGTTCTTCGTTAATCTTAGCTTTCACTGTTGAATAGTTTGGTCCAATTAAGATGCCGTTTTCAATCGTTAAGAAAGAATCAGCCGCTTTTGTCTTCAGATTCATATCCTGTTTTGCAGTCATTGTGATAGTTGCCAAGATATGGTTACCACTTGTTAAAGGCTTGTCACCTCTGTTCATGAATGCCAAGTTCAATAAAGCCCCTGTTCCATCATCGAATGGTGTATCAATACTCATATTTTCCATAGAAGCGATATATGGATTCTGGCTTGTCTTCACATCTTTGATCATAGCTGGGTCATAGAAAACTAATGCTCCTAACCCATTGACATTCTTCATACTATCGCCATAAATATCAACGGTGAATTTTTCCCCGGCTTTTACAGATTCTACACTAGGGATGAATAGCATGTTACCCGCTACATTACCCGTTTTCTTAGTTCCGCCATCTAACTGGAACATTGTAAATGCATAATCATAAGCATCATATACATCATTGTAGTTAATGTCAGCACCATGTGCCTTGATCTGTGCATCAAAGGTTGTCTTTTGGAAGTATTTAGATCTACCGATATACTGACTCATATTTGTATAATCGCCTTCGGTTACGGTAGGTTTTTGTAAACTACTTCCTACAGCAAAGCCTTTGCTTCCATCAGCTTTATAAACATAAAGACCGTTACTTGCGAAGAATTTACCGTTAGATTCAACTACATTCAGTTTTACATAACGTGCTGTTTTACCAGTTAAATCAACTGTTTTTACACTGTCTTGAATGCTGTCACCCTTTGTATAACTCCAAGGATGTTCTGCACCATTTTGAACTTTGATCCAGTTCCAGCCATCCATACTAATGGAAACATCCAACTGATGTACCGTACCATTAGAACCTGTTCCTACAGTACCTGATCCATCATTCGCATCGCCACGAGGATAGTATTCAAACTTATCAAGTGGATACGCTAAGCCCATATCAATAATAAGATCTTTGCCGGTTGCATCCCCTGTGGAATGGAACATCGTATTGAAGTTTTTATCATTTGCATGCGCTATTTTACCCCATTGATCGCCATACTCCCATTTGATGCTTTGTTCTGGCACATTTCTCCATGGGTCTTCTAAAGTTGTAACTTGTAATTCATTACTCCATTCAGAATAACCTTCTGCATTTCTTGAACGGATTTGATACGTATGTGCAGAATGATAGTCTAAGTTTTTATCTAAGAAGCTAGTTTCAGTACCAACGCTGTTAATTACGCCATCCGTCTTAAGTTCATAAGAAGTAGCTCCATCAACAGCAGTCCAATTTAACTGAATGCTTGTTGGTGTTAATGATTCATTGTCATAGCTTAATTCAGGTGCCGCTAAATCTTTATTTACTTCGTCTTTTGAGAAATCTGCTTTATTTTCAAAACCTTCAATGACTAACGTCTGTTCATTGCTAGCAACATCTGTTTTAGCAAATTTAACATACAGTTTAGGATTTACTGTGATGTCAACTTTGAAGTTTTCAGTATCTTTTGTATATTTGTTCAGATTAGGTGCATCGTTATAGAAATATACATTTCCGCTAGCTTTATCAAATTCTTCTTGAGAAGTAACTTTTTGAAGTGCTAATTCACTGCTTCCATTTTTCGCAGTTACTTTTGTAGGTTCTTTTGATACATTTACGACAAAGGTAGTATTGCGGTTGCTATTGTATCCTGTATAGCTGCCTACAGATTTTTCTGCTTTCAAAGTAGCTGTTGTGCCTTCTACATTCGATGTGAATTTTGTTGTGACACTTCCACCGTAAGATACTTCTTCTTTATTGCTATTGTCAATGTAGTTTCCATCATCTTCATAAAGTGAGAAGCTTGTAGAGCCTGCCGGCCAGAATTCAACAACACGTTTAGTCTTATCCAAACCATTTTTATTGGTATCAGAAATAGGCTGTGGGTTGTTGTTTTCTTCATACATAGGAACGATAGAACCGTTTTTAACAAATAATGGCAGTTTCCAAAGTGGTGCATCAAAGCCATTCAAAGTTTGTCCGCCTTTGTACTGTTTACCAGTAAAGTAATCAATCCAGATTTGATTTTTATCTGGCAGGTAGATACCGTTTCTGACATCGTTTCCATTTTCATCACTCTTCTGATTTTCATAAATAGGAGCGACTAGGAAACTGTCACCATACATATACTGATATTCTGTATTACGTTTGTTATAGGCATTTCCTTCATTAGGATATTCCAAGAACATCGCACGAATCATAGGCAAACCATTCGTAGCCTCTTTTGCCAAAGTATATGTATAAGGCATCATTTCAGCTTTCATTTTCAAATACATTCTGTTGATTGGAGTATATGGGTCACCATTATAATATGGTTTTTTAGCACGGTTTCCCCAACCATCCATATCAAGCATCTGTGGAGTGAATGCTTTCCACTGATAGTCACGTGTAGAAATGATATCTCCACCACCGAAGATTCCATCCATGTCACTACCTATATTTGGATTACCGGATAAGCTCTGTCCAATATAAGTTGGAATGTGGAAACGGATATATTCCCAATCGCCACCAGTCTGATCCCCTGTCCAAATACTTCCATAACGCTGTGTACCAGCCCAACCATCCAAAGTAACAATGTTTGGTCTGTTCTTAGTTTCAGTTACGATATCATACGCACGTGAGATACCGTCAAGTCCAAACGAATAACCCGAACCAACCCAAGCAACATCGGTTTTCAGCGTAGTGATACCGCCTTTTTTAACTTCTTTATCAAAATCACGAAGTTTTTGATATTCCAGTGTTGAACTTGTTGAAGGAGTTAACTGACTCTGCGTCCAAAGACCGGTTGTAACACCTTTGGAAGTTGCATAATCTGTAAACTCTTTCAAGTTTTGTACGTTAGCATCAATTGCTTTTGTTTTTTCTTCCATGGAACCGCCTGTGTATTCATAGCCGTTTTGACCATAACCACAGCCATATCCATCATTTGGAAGGAACCAGCCTAATGGCATATCCGTATCTTCATGTCCATCAATAACGGCACGGGCAGAGAATTTATAAATATCCTCTGTTGTTCCTTTTTTTGCATTAAATTTATCTGTCATAGTCGATGGACCGGTACCATTTAGCGTTTCTGCATAAGCATCTGGTTTTAAGATATATCCATCTGTTAAACCATTTTCCCAATATTTCAGGCCATCTTCCAATTTCCAATACGTATGTCCACCGGTTTTACCATTTTTCAAGGTAGCATCTGTTTGCTCAGTTGACCAGCCATCACGATTGTAACAGTTCAGATGCCCTAAGTAGAAAGCATATTCCGGTAATAAAACAGCATTTCCGGTAACCTTATAATAATCCTTAAGCAGTTCTTCTGCTTTTTTAGCATTATCGTTTGCATCAGAAATAAAGTAATACGCATCAAATTCTTTTTCATCATGAGATGCGATAACTTCCTCACTATTACTATTCTGGAAATCGTAAGCTCCTGTTTTAAAGGTATTTCTTAAAACACCATAACCTTTTGTTGACCAGTAGAATGGATTCGGAGATGATACACTGCCATCTACCCATGTATTATCAATAGCAATCTTGATAACCTGCCCTTTATGTGAGAAACGACCATTCTGTGTACCGCCGCCATAGAAATATTCATCAGCGGAAGCAGCCAGTTTTTGGCTTGTTTTACCTGATGCAATTGTAAGTGGTTCACTTTCTTGCATAACGATAGTGCCATCTGCTCTTTTAACTGTCATCAAGCTCGTTGTTTTGTTAAATTCAATAATCGTATTACCAGCACTGATCTTTAAAATATCACCATCGGTAACAGTAGCTTCTGGCTTTGTATATTCATCTGAATCATCAGGCTGTTGCTGAATTTTACCGATATGATCTTTACTGTTAGGTGTTGCATATTGATCAAACTTACCTGAAGGATCAATATTAAATCTGAAGATGCCATTTTCAAGGAATGTTATTTGTCCTTGATAACCATTCTCATATGTGATTACAATTTTGTTTTTCCCAGTTTTTTCAACTTTTGTGATTGCTCCTAAGGCCGCATTTGTTTCTTCTGCATGCACCTTTAAAATATTGAAATTACTGGAGCAAACACCGCTGAAAGCTAAGACGGTTGCCAGGGATGCTGGCCCTATCTTTTTTAATATAGATTTTTTCTTCATATTCCTTCCCATAAATTCCTTTCCATTATTAAAATATGAATATCATAGTCGTTCTCCATAACACCTCCCTTTATTTTCTGCATTATTGTTCATGTTTCAAATCTTATACTTTTTGATACAATCTGATAAAAGTCTAAAACCCTGCTTTTTTTCAGGTTATTTTCTTTCAATGTATAAAAAAACAGTTAATTTCAAGTTGAAATTAACTGTGTAATAAAGTATAAGTTTTTATATACGCGGTAACTGTTCATGAACAATAAAACAGATATCCACCTCATCACATCAGAAATGACATAGAATGCATCTGACAATATTATTTTAGTTCTTTGTAAAATCAATGTAAACCCTTTCTGTTTGTAATTTTGATTATTCTTTTTACACTTTTTAGTTATGAAGATGTAAATAATGTAAATGTAACAAATGTAATTTTCGCGAAAATAGCAATGAATTTCTAATCATTTCTACCTTCTTTTATAGGAACATATACTTTTTAATAGCTGTCTTAATTTAGTTTTCCATAAAAAAAACTGCAACTTATCAGATTTATCCGATACCTTACAGTATAAAATCTTTCCTTAGTGATTTTTAATCATATACCCTATTCCATAGCATGTAGACGCATAGACTAAGCACGGTACGATCGCCGCCAGGAATGTTTGTAGACAATATCCCCACTGTGCTGCCATTGTTGTGTTATAGTTATTACAATAGGCACTTAATTGCTGATAGGTCGTAAATAATGTGTACCCCATATATATAATCAATAAAACGGATAACACAAAAAAATACGTATATACATTCTTTTTGTTTTTCATATAGCCTCTTTCTAATTTACTTTTTTATCAAGTTTATGTTTTTTCACCCAGTTATCAAATAATTCTTCCGTCATTCTTTGTGATTGATGAATACTATCAATACATTTTCCTCCATTGGCATAAAAAATGCCTGGTGTTTTATCAAATTCCGGAAAATATTGTTGTATGATTGCCCTATTTACATTAGGTTGTTCTTTTTCTCTTTCTAATGGCACTTCATAGAGTACCACATGATGGTTCTGACGATAGTTTTCAAATAATTCGTGGAAGTCCTCACAATACCCACACATGGATTGCGTAAAGGCAATCGTAAATTCTTGCCCTTTTTTCATCATTGATTCCATATCCGCCAAAGATATTTGAATGACTTCTCCAGCCGATTCATCTCTTTCATAACTCGTACATCCGCATAACAAAAAAGTAACCATTAGAAAAGCCAAAAATCTTTTTTTCATAATGATCCTCCAATTTAATTACTTTTAGTTACCGCACAAACATAATACCCTATATCGAATGAAATTACAAGAAAGTCATAACGAAGAAACCTGTCATGCATAGAAAAAAAGAATACTCTGTTTGTATCATTTCACGCATTTATCCTTTACCAAAAACAATTTTGATTGATCCGAAAAGGCAATACAATAGTATGATTTTTTCACTACTAACAATTTAGTTTATTATTACTTTCCATATACAACCATCTAGGTATTCACAAAATCCCCTTATTTATCAGATTTCTTTACACCACGAAAAAAAAGCAAGGTATCTTTCTTCGATATCTTACTCTTTTTTCACCTAAAATTTTCAGCTTTTTATTTTCAATATTATTTTACTCCATGTTTACTCGAATTATTTTTTTATGCCTCTACAATTTGCTTTTTACTTATCATACTGTAAAATCCCTCTTACATGCTTCATATTTACAAGTCTTTCTACTATTTTCGTCTTATTTAAAGCTTATGTATTCTTATACTAAAACAGATAAAACTTAGATACCATACGGTCCGACATTACTTTATCTGCAAAGTATTTCATATTCAAGTGTTTATTCTGGATTTCAAATATTTTACAATTTGTTTAGCCTCATCATTATCTTTCTGATACTGCTCTGTTCCTACCTGTGTTTTATTTTTTGATACATAGACAGCTAAATTTCGATTATCTTTCATAATAATCTTTATACCCACAAACAAATATGGAGTTGATAATATTCCAGTAGGTAAGCCAGAGCTAGGCATTAAAGCTAAGAAGGGAGCTTGTTTCCCTTTTTTACTAGCTTTTTCATTTAAAACAACACATCTTTCTATTTCACTTAATGAATATTTTCCTTCTGTCCCATTTAATATTTGAAAAGCGTTATTCGAAAAATCTATTTTAATACTAGAAAATTCTTTTATCATTTTAAATCTACATCAGACAGAGAAGGAAAAGGTTTTACTATGCGAATATCATAAGGTTCACTAGTTGATATACTTGAAATACTGTTCGCGCTACTGTAAGTTAATACTGAGTGGGCAGTAAAATAATAATTGTAAGGATATGCATTATTCATGTGCATCAACCTCCTTATATCTCTTCTATTATCATTATATGCAATAAATCTAAAAATGTAAATTTTTTGTGAATAAATAAATATTCTTTACAATTACCTGCCATTTTGAAGTTCCATTACAAAATTTATAAAATAACTTATAAACGATAATGTATAGACAAAAACCTTTATCTACTTCTAAAAAGATATATAC
>NZ_CEVYEL010000006.1:0-74690 GCF_982403165.1 Longicatena sp. | reverse complement strand
GATTTTCACCCTAGATATGTGGCATGCCCGCCACAAAAAAAAAAAAAAAAAACGGTCAAAACCGTTTTTTTATTCGCTTAATGTTTATTTAACAATACGTGTCCAACCATACGTATCTTTTACATTTCCCCATTGAATACCTGTCAAGGTGTCGTATAATTTCTGAGTCAGTTCCCCCGTTTTAAAATCATTGATTGTTACGGTCTCACCCTTATAATAAAGTTCTCCTACTGGTGAAATAACAGCAGCCGTTCCTGTACCAAACGCTTCCTCTAGCTTACCCTTTCTTCCCGCTTCCATTAACTCATCAATAGATAAGTGACGCTCTTCTACTTCATATCCCCAATCTTTTAAGATATGTAAAATAGAATCACGTGTAACTCCCGGCAATACTGTTCCATCACATGGTGCGGTAATGATCTTATTATCAATTTTGAACATGACATTCATGGTTCCAACTTCTTCCACATATTTACGTTCTACACCATCTAGCCACAATACCTGTGTATAGCCTAATTTTTCTGCTTTTACCTGTGCTGCAATACTAGCGGCATAATTACCTCCACATTTTGTAAAGCCTGTGCCTCCCTTAGTTGCTCGCACATATTCATCTTCTACATAGATTTTTACCGGATTTACACCTTCCGGATAATAAGCACCTACTGGTGATAAAATAATCACAAACTTATAGGCACTGCTTGGATGCACACCAACAGCTGCTTCTGTAGCAAACATGAATGGACGGATATATAATGAGGTTCCCTCTGCAGTAGGAATCCAATCTACTTCATGAGCTACTAATTTTTCAATCGCCTCGACAAACATTTCTTCCGGTAGAATTTCCATGCATAAACGACGATTTGAGTTCGCAAAACGTCGTGCATTCATTTCCGGGCGAAATAAAAGTACGTTTCCATCCTTACTTTTATAAGCTTTCAAACCTTCAAAAGTTTCCTGTGCATAATGTAAAACCAGAGTTGCCGGATCCAAACAAATAGGCGCATAGGGTTCTATTTTAGCATTGTGCCAACCTTTATTTACTGTCCAATCCATTGTGAACATATAATCCGTAAAGTATTTACCAAAGCCAAGGTTTTGATCCCAAGCGGGTTTTTCCTTTAATGTTTTTGCCTGTACGTATTCAATTTCCATAATGACTGCCTCCCTTATATGATTATGTTTAGGTTACACCTATTTTGGGAATCCGTCAACCACCTTTTCATCGTTTTCATAAAATATAATCATTTTTTACATATCTTTTTCATTTATCATCATATTATTGTTCCTGATACGTATTAGAAACTTTTTATGTTCTGCCTTCTTCCTACATATGACTACCATCCATTCAAAAAAACAGACATCTTCATATGGATGTCTGCATGACTATCACCATGGATAAGCCGTATGGCGAAAACGTTCTAATAAAAAAGCAAATAATTTTTCTGTCGAAATAATCAATTGCATGCGATCATGCCACTTAAAAATCTGCTTGATTGCTATATCACTGTCTGCTAAAGCCTTAGGAACCTCCATAGCTTCACCATCTTCAAACAAATAGGGTATGGTATGCACATTCACAAAATAATAATGCTGTTTTGTTTCTACCATGATCATACAGCTAAGCGATGTATCAACCGGTACTTCCAATATATCATATAAATCAAGAACTGGATAACTTCTTCCCTGATAATGGGTCATGCCACAAACTCCTTGTGGTGCACAAGGCAATGGTGTAATCACACCATCTTGTAATATTTCAATAATATTGTCTGAGGCTATGCCATAATGTGTCTCTTGAATATCAAAACCGATATATTGCATATTATTCCCTGCCTTTCCAAGCATTTTTTAATAAAGTTTCCGCACGAAGATCATAACAAATATGTCCATCTCCTAACAAACTATAGCCACTGATACCTGTATGCTGCTGATACGTATCTTGTAATACGCCTGGAAGTGGCTTATCGACGATATTTCGCGTTTCGATGACTTCATCAACGGCCAATACCGCCTTCATCCCTTGACTATTTAAGATGATAAGGGTCTTATTCTTACGCTCTTGCATGGTTTTATCCCCCACTTGTTGATAAAGTTCATCAAGAAATAATACAGGCAGACTCATCTCCTTATAACGATAATACACATGTTGGCCTTGTACGCTAAAAACATTAGTATCCCAAGGACAGAAATGTTCAATCGCATGAATAGGAATTGCATAAACAATCGTATGACAGCGAATGATCAGTGCCGGTATGATGGAAAGTGTCAAAGGCAGATAAAGGATAAAAGATGTTCCTTTCCCTGCTTCACTTTGTATTGCTAATCGACCGTTACTGGAATTAATCATCTGTTTCACCACATCCAAACCTACACCGCGGCCACTGATTTCACTGATTTCTTCTTTTGTTGAAAAGCCTGGCATCAATAGAAACTGATATAATTCCTGATCACTTATTTGTGCATCTTTTGCTAATAATCCCTTTGCTATCGCTTTTTCGCGTATCCTTTGAGCATTTAATCCTCGCCCATCATCTTTTACCTGAATTTTTACTTCACCATTGCTTTGCTCAACGTTCAAGATAATTTCGCACTGCGACGATTTCTTATTGCGTAAACGCTCTTCTTTACTTTCCAGACCATGGTCAACCGCATTGCGTAATAAATGCATCAACGGTTCAAAAAGACGATAAACAATTTCTTTATCAAATTCCGTATCTTCTCCTTCAACCTTAAATACCACATCTTTTCCCTCTTTCACCGCCACATCGTGTACCACACGTGATAATTTAGGTACTAAAATAGCCATTGGGACAAGCCGTATAGACATAACGACCTCTTCTAAATGATCATATAACTTATCAAAGGTTTGTTTATAAAAATCTACCATAGCATCATTACCAGTTGTCTGCATATACACTTTTAAAGTTTCTCTAGCAATCATCATTTCACCAATCAGATTTTGTAATTCGTCTAATTTATCGGTTCTTACAGATAAAAATGTTTCTTTCTGTTCTTTTAATGTACCAACTTTTTTATTCATCTTTTTCTCATCATGAGCAAATGGAGTGTCTTTTAATGCTTTCTGCTTACAACTTTGAACAAATAAAGCATTCTGTGCCACCTTCATCGCCTGTTCAGGATGGTCGCTTGTAATTGCCAGATAAAATCCATGTTGTTGGATATAAGATGCCGCATCCTTATTGTTTTCTAATTCTTCAGGATATGTATGCAATTGTTGACATAGTGGTTTTAATTGTAAGACCATCATATAGGCTCTTACATTTTCCATCATACAACCTTCTTCGTATAAAAGATGTAAATAAAACGTATTCGCACCGACCGCTTTTTCAGGTTCAGGGATTGGCTTTTGTATTTGTTTAGGTATCTTACTAGTCTCTGCATCTTCTTTATGTTGCAGTGCATTCATCAGCTCTTCAATACGCTTGATAAAAAAAGATGGATCCGCTGGTTGATAAGATTCCTGCTTCATGATATCCAATTGCTGATGCATAAAATCAGATACATCATACAAAAGGGTGAATAATGTATCTTCATGAGACTGTAGGCGTTGTGGATCATCACGTAAAATGCCAAACACATCTTCTAAACGATGCATACAATTGGCAATCTCAGTCAAATTCATCATCGCAGATGAGCTTTTCGTCGTATGCATGACACGAAAAATGGCATGTATGTCCTCTTTCGTTAATGCGTGATCTTGTTGATGTGTCAATAGGATACGATCCAGTTGTTCAAAAAGATCATTGGATTCATATATATATACATCCAGCATATCTAACAGACTGTCATCGAAAAAACTCATAATACTTCGCCTGCCTTCAGATCTTTCATATGCTCATAACAGATAAAACAATTTTTTCCATGACGTTTTCCATAATATAAAGCTTTATCTGCCATCTCAACGTTTTCTGAGAAGGTCAATGCATGATCATAACAGGTGATGCCTTGTGTGAGCGTACAGTGAAAATCTTCTCCATTACTATGAAAAGGAAGATGTTCTACAGCATAACGGATCTGTTCCGCCACCTCTGTACAGTCTTGTTGCGTTACACCTTTAAACACGATGAGGAATTCTTCACCGCCCCAGCGTATCACTTCCCATTTCGCAGCTGTTGCAGCAAGCGTACTGGCAATACCAATTAAAACCATATCGCCGATTTCATGACCGAAATAATCATTTACATATTTAAAATCATCAATATCGGCAATGATTAACATCATCGGAATATTGATATCCAATGTATTCTTTAATTTTTGATCGACATAATTGCGATTTAATAATCCGGTTAATGCATCGCGAAATGCCAAATTATGCAATACACTCGCCTTCTCTTCCATTTTCTGTAACTCATCTTCTTTATGTTTCGTACGCAACTGCGACATAATGCGAATCAGTAGCTCGTCGGCATCAAATGGTTTTTTGATATAATCGCTTGCCCCAAGGGTCATACCTGTCAATACCGCATCATGATCATCACGGGATGTTAAGAAGATAATTTTGGTATTTTGAGGTGCTCTTTTTTGAATCTCTTCATATAGCGTGAAGCCATTTGTATCCGGTAATTCTACATCCAGTAAAATGAGATCGGGTTGAAAATCCATGACTGTTTGCATCGCCTGTTTCCCATCATGGGCAATTTTTAATTCCATTGTTTCCGATTTTAAAATCCGTTCCACCTGACTGGTGATCATGATACTGTCATCAACTACCAGAATCTTCCCATTCTTTTCCATACGCGTTTCTCCTTATATTTCTATATTGATATTTCTTGCGGACTTCACTTTGACAAGGCCATCACTACAATAAAACCAGATAGAGCGACCATAGTTTTTTTCGACATCTTCCCCTTTGATAGGGATTGCTAAATTTTGTAAGATCTGGCGAACCGCATTCACATTGCGTTTGCCAATATTCGTACTGATTTCACTGGCGAACATACATGCTCCTCCTGCAACTTTCGCATACATGCGTGATCGCACTGCCCCTTTTATCTGCATCTTTGTACATAAAGCCGTAATCCCTGTATCCGCATAACGATAAACATCTGGCTTATCAGGTATTAACTTGCTATCCGGCAACAAGATATGAACCATACCACCGATTTTGGCGACAGGATCATATAAGCAAATACCCACACAGGAACCAAGTGCATAGGAAATTAAAACATCATCTTCTTTGCCTATCGCTGCAGCGCCAATTCCTATGACCTTCTTTTGCATTAGGAAACTCCCAATCTTTCCAACAAGTGTTCAATAGAGGAAAGCTCTGGTAGAAATAATACATGACTGACAAAATCACATGCATTAATACGGAAACAATTTTCAATAAACAATAGCTCATCGCCCATTTGTGCAAAATGTATCATTGGTACACTTAGCAAGGAGCCTGCCATGTCTGTGCATGAGGATGGAACCGATACATGTATCTGCATGCCTGTCATAGAAGCAATGGCATTTATATAAGAACAGCACATGATATTACCAATTTCACAAATAGCACTTTGTGACATTTCATCAGGTTCACGAAGATCAATCGTACTTTTACCTAATACACCTTCTAATAATTGACGGGTGAATGTCTCATTTAACAAAAACATAAAGATTCCATTCATATCACCACTTGTTTCAATTAAAATGCCTACCTTTACCGTCTGTGCGCCACCTAATAATTCCTGAGCATCCTGATAAGGAACAATACGTACAGCAGGTGTTTGTAAATGAATTGTCTGATGAATCATAGACGATAACGCGGTTAATGCGTTTCCTGTTCCGATATTACCAATTTCTTGCAAGGCATCGCGTGCCAGGGCATTAAGATCTGAATAATTTTTCAGCATACATCATCACACAGCTTCCTGCACGATCTTATGCACAACTTCAATAACATCATTTGCATTAAAAGGCTTAACGATAAAGCTGGTAGCGCCAATACGGATAGCTTCCACTACCATTGCTTCCTGAGCCATAGCCGAACACATGACAACCGGTAATTTCGCCTTTTTTTCTTTTATTATTTTTAATGCTTCGATACCTCCCATATTGGGCATCGTAATATCCATTAATACCAAATCAAACTCCTGTTCATCAATAAAAGTTATCGCCTCTACACCATCTTTGGCTTCTACGATATCATAGGTATAAGCCGTATCCTTCGTAAGGATGTTTTTCAACATGGTTCGCATAAATATAGCATCATCTACAATAAGTATTCTTTTTGTCATAAATTTTCTACCTTCCTTATCCATATTCTTATATTTCAAAATCATTAACTAATTCACGAAGCACCTGTGCCTGCGCTGCCAATTCTTCACTGGCTGCTGCACTTTCTTCTGATGTAGCTGAATTGCCTTGAACGATTTCAGATATTTGTTCAATACTTTGACGTACTTGGCTAATCGCCTTTGATTGTTGCACGCTGACATCACTGATACGCTCGACATTGGCCGTTACTTGTTGTGCATTTTCTACGACATTTTGTAATGTTATAGATGTTTTATCCATCATTTTACTACCGCTTTCGATCGATAGACTTGTCTTACGAATCAATTCACTGGTCAACTTACTAGCTTCTGTTGTTTTCGCTGAAAGATTACGAATTTCTGCCGCAACCACTGAGAAACCTTTCCCTGCTTCTCCTGCTCTGGCAGCCTCAACCGCAGCATTTAAAGCTAATAAATTGGTTTGGAATGCAATATCTTCAATTTCTTTTACGATCATTGTGATATTGCTGGAATTTTCATTAATTTCATGATTTGCCTTTAACATATTTTCCATTTGTTCATGACTTTCCATGATCTGATTCTTCAAATTATTCGCATATTCGCTAACAACGATAGCATCATCAGCATTGCTTTTTACACTTTGTGATAATTCATTGATATTGGCAGCCAATTCCTGAATAGAGCCTGCTTGATCACTGGCTCCTTGAGAAAGAATTTGTGCCCCATTCGATACTTGCTGAGCACCCCCAGATACTAATTCAGCACTGGTGCTGATTTTCATAATGGCATTGCTTAACAGCTCTGATATCTCATCCAAAGCCGTACCAAGTTCAATAAAGTTCCCTTTGAATTTAACATTACTGCGATAATTTAATTTGCCATTGCCCATCATTCGCATACTTTTGGCAATCTCATCACTATAATACGATAAAGTTTTCACTGTTTCTCGCATGCTGTCAGCCAATTCGCCAAGTTCATTTCCACTTTCATATTGTATCTCTGTTCTTAAATTGCCTTCTGATAATTCGCGTGCTGCTTTCTTTATTTCAATGATTGGATGGGAGATATTACGGTATACCCAAATCCACATGGCAATAAGGAAGATCACCATGATAACTGAAGTAAGAGCGATAAAGATCATCATTCTCGAAATGGTTGATTTTCCATCACTATAGGCTTGAGCAGCATCTTTTTTCACTTTCGCCTCTAAACTTGATAATTCATTTCGCATTTTTATGGAACTAGCTTCATATTTATTCTGATAAAGCTTCGATGCTTCATCATATTTTTCCTGTTCAATTAAATCTAAAACCTTATCTCGATTATTTTTTAATTCATTTAATGCCGATGTTAACTTACTGACTTCTGCATCCGATACTAAGGCATCATCCATCATGTCCATCTGCCCTAAATTTTCTTCAACAACCGTAACACTTTCCATAATTTCTTTCTTTAATGCGGCCTGTTCTTCTTTGTCGTGATATGCCAAAGATTTGGTTACGGCAAGCACCGTTTCCATATTCTTAATGCGGGTAGACATACTTGTCTTTACCACTTCAAATGATTTTTCATAAAAATCTGTATAATTATCGGAAATCGTTGCCGCACTATATAAAGCTGTAACAATAATACTCAAAAACATGATTACAGTGATACCAAATGTCAGAATCAGCTGTTTTGATATTTTCATACTTCTTAACTTTTGCATTTGTCATCCTCCTAGATATGATATATAAAATCTCGTTTTGTCTCAATATACACATTTCCATCATCTAAATGAAAGTGCAATGTTCTTCCAAAGGTATCCCCGACATCCGCAGCCACAACAGGTATATGCAGCTGCATCAGTACATCATAGGCCATTTTGATGTTTCGATGACCGATATCATCTTCATGCTGTTGATTCTTTCCCTGAAACAAGCTTGCTCCCCCTATCAGTTTCGCGATCAAAGGCTGGTGACTTTCAGAAATAGATGTCACTTGATCATATAGCTGCTGGATACCGACATCCACATAACAACTACGCTCATCCTTTGTGCATTTAGGTAACAGACATTCTACAAAACCGCCACAACGGTCATAGGAATCATATAGGCAAATACCTAAAGAAGAGCCAAGTGCTTTAGCAGTGATGATACTATTACGATCACCAACTACGATTTCTCCGGCTTTTGCCAAGATTTCTTTCATCTACTCACCTCCAATGATGCGCATAGCTTATCAACACTGTTTCCCTTAACAAGAAAAATCAGCTCATTAGGTGTTTCACAGGATGACACCCAGAAGCTTCGGGAAATGCGAAGCGCCTGATGTTGATCCTGTACGGCCATTGTTAAGACTTCATTCAAGATGGAGCCCTTCATATCCATGGTAATGCTTGGCTGCTGAATGCGGATAGCATATTTTAAATACGAGGCAATTCCTTCCATAAACGCACTCGCCATAATGCTAGCAGTTTCCTCTAACATTTTTAATTCCTGTTCTTGGAGTTGATATGCACACACATCCCGTTGCATCACCTTTTTTAAATAGGTTTGGGCAAAGGTCTGATTGAGTAAAAACAACAACATTCCTTCCATATCACCGTCAAATGGCAATAGAATACTGATCATATGTTCTTCCACTCTTAGATCATTTGTTTTTAAATCCAATTGTGTCATTTTATCCACTTTGCTAACTGATAAATATACCTGTGTATCCATCAGCAAGGCAAGAGATGCTGCGGCATTACCACCGCTGATATTTCCAAACTCTTTCAAAGTTTCTAAAAGATAACTGTTGTTTTCCACTTTCTCACCCCTTTTCTTATGCAAAGTATTTACACTTTTCGATAAATGGAATGCCCACAATATTCCATATCCTGGGGTATCTCCATCAAAACTTCCGCATGCCCTAACACAAGGTATCCATGCACTGCCAAATTCTTGCATAAATTTCTTACTGTCTGCCGTCTAGCTGCCTCATCAAAATAAATCATGACATTTCGACACATGATCATCTGATATTTCACTGTGTGAAAAGGTTCTAAGACATTATGGAATTGAAAACTCACCTGCGCCTGCAATTTCGGCGATATCGTGAAGTTTTCATTGTTTTCATCCATATGCAAATAACGTTTTTGCCAGCTTTCCGGTATTTCTTTTAATGCCCTGATAGGGTAAGTAGCATTTCTTGCTTCTTGTAATACCGCATTGTTAATATCACAACCAACCATCGCAATCGAAGGCAATACATGCAACAAGCGATATTCTTCTAGCATCATCAATAAGGTATAACATTCTTGCCCACTGGAACACCCTGCCACTAAAATGCGTAACTCATTAAGATCTTTATCCAAATTGGGCAAAACATCAGTTTCAATATAGTGATAATGCGCCATCTCCCGACAGAAATACGTATAATTCGTCGTCAGCTGATTGATCATCGTATATTGCAATTCTTTGCTTTCATCCTTGACCATTGCATCTAAAAATTCTTGAAATGAATGCATACCGCGCTTTTTTACTTCTGCTATCATGCGATATTCTATTAATACACGTTTCTTCTTAAGATCAATTCCATAGTTCTCCTGCATTACACGGCAGAAATTTTCAAATTCTTTATCCGTCATCTGAATCATAACAACTCATCCTCTTTTGTAATAGTATATCTTCAATCAAATAAATCTCTTTTTCCTTTTTATATGCCCAAGTATCCTTCAGTGTTGTTGAAGGCTGCCAACAAGTATCCGCTAGCTCCATTGGTTCCAATAATGTATCAACCATCAGGGCAATCGTAGAATTATTCATGATCATATAATATGTTGCCTTTGTTTCCGTATGGAAAAATAATGTTTCAATATCCAGAAGTGCATACCAGGCACCATCTTCATATAAGATTTGTTGACTATAACGTTTGGCCAACGGTATGGGGAATGTCTGATGATTTGACGCAACAATTTTATACACATATTCTTGAGAAATCGCATATTCATGAGATGCACAGGAAAAATGTAAATAGGTGCCCATATCACAACTCCTCCATTTCAAACGGTGTCCACAAAATGTTATCCAATTCTTCCATTGGTAACGGTTTTGAGAAATAAAAGCCTTGTGCTTCCTCACAACCGATTTCTTGTAAGAAGCGAATATGTTCAATCGTTTCAATGCCTTCGCTGATGACATTGATATTTAACTGTTGGGCCATATGGATCACATTGGAAATAATAATTTTTTCCCGCTGATCCATTACCTTTTGGAAAAACTCTCGATCCAGCTTAATGATATCCACCGGCAGCTTTTTCAAAATGCTTAAAGACGAAAAACCGGTACCGAAATCATCCATAGACAATTTAAAGCCTGCCTGTTTCAACGCAATGGCTTTTTTCATGACATCATCGATATCCTCCAGCATGACACTTTCTGTTATTTCTAATTCAATCAAGTTACGGGGAATATCAAAATATTGACAAACATTGACAATTTTATTAACGATATCAGGATCACGCAAATGAACCCCTGATATATTAACGGCAATGGACAAAGGCTCAATACCTGCATCGATCCATGTATTGATTTGCATGCAGGCCTGTTTTAATACAAACATATCTAATTCGTCAATATACCCATGTTTTTCAAAAAGCGATATGAATGTATCTGGACCAATAATTTCATTACCGCGTTTCCAGCGTATCAAAGCCTCTAAGCCATAACAGCGACGTGTTGGAATGTGCACCTTTGGCTGATAATACACAATAAATTCATTGTTGTGAAAAGCCGCAATAATGTCTTGAATGAAATGATGTTCCTTGCGATGACTTGCTTCGTCTGCATCGTCAAAGAAGGCATAACTGCTCTTATGATACATCTTTATTTTTTTTCGTGCACTGTTCGCATGATCAATCATGCTTGGCAATGGCATGTTTTTCTCCTTGATCATATAGACGCCAATCATGCAAATAATCGGAAAAGCCAAATTTTGTGTATCCGCCATACGTTCCATGCGCCGGATAATATCCTCAATTCGCTGTTGTAGCTCAGCTTGTGATTCATAATGTAATAAAACAACAAAGATATCCGCATTCATACGTACAAAGCTTTCATGTGATTCCATGATCTGACGTAAAATCTGCGCCATCGCTACAAGAATGCGATTGCCATATGTATATCCATAATCGGTATTAATCATTTTAAAGTTCTTAATATCCAATGTTAATAAGGCCATTGCTTCCCCATATACTTGAAGATCCTCAGTTACCTGCTGTTTAAAGCGATCCAATTTCCACGCATCCGTCAAATGATCGTATTGGGATAAGGCTTCACTTTCTTTTTCTAGTCGTTCCTGCTGCAATGCCATAGATAGAATATGTGACAGATAATGAAAGGTTGCCATTTGCTGAGATGTCCACATGCGCACATTTTCTAAGTCTAATAAAGTCAAATAACCGATATAAGCACCATGCTCCACCAGCATATGTTGCATCAATGAATGGACACCACGTAAACGTTGGCGCTCTTCCATAAAAACATCATATTGTTTCAATTCTTCCATGCGATTACATACGATCATCCCATTTTCATCAAAGACTTCTTGATATCGTTCTCCGATAAATGAACTCATTTTCTTTAAATTATCATTCATCACTAAAGATTTTTTTAAAATATGTTCATGTGAGATATGGAATTCACGGTTTCGATCATCTCGCGTCATGATATATACATGGTGTACCTTAAAATAAGCACAGATATGATCTATCACCTGATCAATGCCTTTCTGCATGGTATCATTTTGATATAATATTTCTAACATCTGAAAAATAAAGAAAGCATCTACATCCTTTTGCGATATTTTAAAAGGAGTTATCTCATGAGGATATGGCTTTGTATCTTCATAACGTTCACTTACTTCACCAATATATAGATGCAAATCGTGTGCCCTTGCATACCGCATCGATCCTTCTGCCTTTTCCAACATTTCTTCAAAGGAGCTTTTGCTATCTGTATAACACACTCCGCAAGTTACCTGCATATCTTTATAAATCTGATTCTTATTTAATAAATGCTCGTAATACTGCAATTTTGATAATACCTGTTCTTTATCAAGATAGCCTGGATGGTAAAGAAAGAAGGTCGCATTTCCCACACGTGCGATACACGTCGGATAGGGAAACGCTGCATGTAACAAAAAACCACACAGACGAAGATCCTCCTTCACTTTTGTGAATGCCATTTTCGTAAAATGATGATGTAATAGAAACAGTGTATCCTGGGTTGCATCTGCTTTCCCATATTTAGCAATTTCTTTTTTTACAGCAACAATATTAAGGGTTCTTGTCAATGCATCAATCTTGCTGTTTTCTGCTCTATGTTTCATAGGCTCACACTTTCTTGTACATCGTGAAATAATTTTTCCACATCTATAACATAACCGACTTCATGTTCGGCATAGCAAACACAACCACCAAGAAAGCTGTTTTCCTTCGTTCTTACATATTTGGGCAAAGCATGAATTGGTGATGTCAGAGTAATTACATCTCCTACGTTATGAACACGTAACACCATTTGTTGATCATGCTGTTTTAAAACACAACAAATCAATTCTTCTTCTGCAGGTTCTTGTAAGAGCGCAGAAAAAGAATACATACGGATGAATTGATCCTGTAAGTAGTAATTACCATCATGATCCTTTCGTAATTGTAAGTCTTTTTCAATTGCAGCCATGTTTAGACTGTGTAAAGGCAGTAAAAACGTATACGTGTGACTGAACAACTGTACATAGACTTCCGTATTTTCTTTCATAACGATTGTTTACCCCTTATATAACCTACAACATAGGTTTCTATATGATATTATTTTATCACAAATATGTCACTTTTTTTATTTTATTATCAATTATCGCAATTTTCATTCGTAAAATATAACTTTTTATCTATATTTTCGTCTACATCTTATAAAAAAGCATCTTATTTGCTTTTGCCATCCCTAAAATCTTATGTTTACCTATGAAATACAATGGTTATAATTCAATAAAATTTTCTCTTATCTATTCGTGTAGTATTTCATTATATGGTATACCAACTTTTCTGAATAGCGTCTTTCTAACCTTACTAAATATGAATCATAGTATGAATATCTTGTGTCACCCATACAAAAAAAAGATTTTCAGAAGTAATCCTATTTCTAAAAATCTTTTTAAATCACTTAAATAATTAACGTCTTTTTTCCATTTCTTCTAATTGTTTTCCAACAATTGCATACTGTGCTTTATAGCCTTCTAACTTTTCCTTTTCCGCATTCACTTTGGCCTCAGGCGCTTTATTCACAAAGTTTGGATTGCTCAGCATACCTTCTCCACGTTTGATTTCTCCTTGCAAACGTTTCACTTCTTTGCTTAGTTTAGCAATCTCTTCTTCTACATTGATAATAGCTGCCAAAGGTACATTCAAGGTACCATGCAAGATTGGACGAACTGCCATTTCTTCATCTTTGGCATTATCTATCCAGGTCGCATGACACATCTTCTGTAAGATGGCATTTCTGTTTGCATCACTTGGCATGAGCACATCGTGTTCATCCTTAATGATAACTTCAATATCCATACTTGGTTTCAGATTGTAATCTACCTTAATAGCACGTACTGCTTCAATCATCGTTAGCAGCTGTTTTACCGCTACCATTTCGTCTTCACTCATGGTAACATCCACTTTAGTTGGCCAGCATTCCAAATTGATGCTTGCTTTTTCATGTGGCAGGCTTAAATAGATTTCTTCACTTACAAATGGCATGAATGGATGTAACATACGTACGATACCACGTAAAACAATGACCAGCGTAGAGCGTGCTGCTGTTACCACCGTTGCATCTGCACTCTGTAAACCAGCTTTGGATAATTCAATATACCAGGAACAGAAATCATCCCATACAAAATTGTACAATTCATTACCCACTAACGCAAACTCATATTTTTCCATGTTTTCCGTAACATTTTCCAATACTTCATTAAAGCGTTTTAAAATCCATTTATCAATCATTGACGCATTGCTTACATCGATATCCTCCAAATGGAACGCATCTCCCAACTGCATCAGCGCAAAGCGACTGGCATTCCAAATCTTATTGATAAAGTTCCAGCTTGCTTCGACTTTTTCATCAGAGTAACGCAGATCCTGCCCCGGAGTAGAATTCGTCGTCAAGAAGAAACGCAATGCATCAACACCGAAATGATCAATGACATCCATTGGGTCAATACCATTACCTAGCGACTTGCTCATCTTTCTGCCTTGTGGATCACGTACAAGTCCATGAATCAATACATCCTTGAATGGACGATTCTTCATGCAGTAACGCGTCTGGAAAGCCATTCGGGCAACCCAGAAGAAAATAATGTCATAACCGGTTACTAACAGATCATTTGGGAAATATCGTGCCAGATCATCCGTATTTTCCGGCCAGCCTAAAGTTGAGAACGGCCATAAAGCACTGGAGAACCAAGTATCCAATACATCTTCATCCTGCTTCCAGTTTTCCTGATCCTGCGGATCTTCCATGCCTACATAAATTTCATTGGTTTCTTTATGATACCAGGCAGGAATGCGATGTCCCCACCACAGCTGACGAGAAATACACCAGTCTTCAATATTTTCCAACCATTGATGGAATGTCTTTTCAAAACGTTTTGGATAGAAATTGATACGCTGTTCCGCTATTTCCTGATTTTTTAATACTTCTTGCGCCAACGGTTTCATCTTAACAAACCATTGTTTTGATAAATATGGTTCTACGATTACTCCGGTACGCTCTGAATGTCCAACTTGATGCATATGCTTTTCGATATGATCAACGACACCGGCTGCTTCAAAATCTTCTACTAATGCTTTCCGACAAGCAAAGCGATCCATTCCTGCATACTTACCACACATATCATTCATCGTTCCATTTGGATGCATACAGATTGGCATAGGAAGATTGTATTTTTTCGCCAAGGCAAAGTCATTTGGATCATGCGCTGGCGTACATTTCATGACTGCTGTACCAAAGCTCATATCAATATAATCATCCGCCATGATTGGCAAAGCTTCGCCATTTGCCGTGTTGATGGCATGCAACCCAACGATGTCTTTATAACGCTCATCATCCGGATGAACAAAGATAGCCTGATCGGCAAACATCGTTTCCGGACGGGTTGTCGCAATGACTAATTCTTTTCCCGTTTCAACAACCTTGTATTTGAAATAATACATGGCACCTTCGATTTCTTTATGAATAACTTCAATATTAGATAAAGCTGTCATTGCTTCTGGATCCCAGTTGATAATACGCTCACCCTGATAGATCAAACCATCGTTATACAGATCCACAAATACTTTACGAACAGCATGACTTAACCCATCATCCAACGTAAAGCGCTCTCTTGTATAATCTAAGGATAAACCCATCTTTGCCCATTGCTTACGAATCGTAGAAGCATATTCCTCTTTCCATTCCCAAGCTCTGTCTAAAAATTTTTCACGCCCGATATCATAACGGGAAATTCCTTCCCCTTTTAATCGTTCATCAACTTTTGCTTGTGTCGCAATACCGGCATGATCCATTCCCGGCAGCCACAGCATATCATAGCCTTGCAAACGTTTATAACGAGCAACAATATCTTGCAGCGTTGTATCCCAGGCATGACCTAAGTGCAGCTTCCCAGTTACATTAGGTGGTGGGATCACGATACAGAAAGGATCTTTTGTTTTATCTCCTGCTGTAAAATAGCCTTGTTCTACCCATGTCTTGTAGTGTTCTTGTTCAACTTTGTGATGATCATATTTCGCATCAAGTGTTTTGTTCATATAGCTTCCTCCATTCTTTTTTCAATATTGCATATAGCATCATATCGTGATAGATGCCATCACTTAACTTCATTGCTTCTTTACATATTCCTTCTAGACGAAAACCTAAAGCTTCTAAAACCTTGGCACTTCGCTTATTTTCATACGCCACCATTGCGGTTATGCGTCGCAAGCCAAATTGTGTAAAGCCAACTTCCAGCAATGGAAGTAAAGCCTCCCTTATATAGCCATGACCCCAATACTCTGGATGTAAGACATAAGCAAACTGTGCCGTATCATCCTCCAATGCATGGAAACACACATGACCGATGACCTTTCCCCTTTGTTTATCAAGCACGCACCAAGCTTGCGGTTCTCCTCGGCGTTCATAAGGCAAATAAAACGCTTTAAGAATGTGCAATGTATGTTCTACATCAGGATGTGGGGGAAAGGTAAGAAATTGCGTTACGCAAGCCTGCCGATAATAGTCATAAATATCACAGGCATCCGCTTCCTCCATACCACGCAGATACAGACGAGAGGTTTCTTTTTCTGGCATTGACAATTGCATATGCTCATCTCCCTCCATAAAAAAAACGTCCTGTATAAGGACGTGATGAACGTGGTACCACCTTACTTCGCATACTTTTATATGCCTCTACAGCACGAATAACGATGTGCCAACCCGAATATTCCTACTGCACTTTTCAGAATATCAACTCCAAGACTACCTTCCATGTATCCTCATGCTTTCTTACACCATCCAAAAGCTCTCTGTATTTCCGATAACATGTACTCCTTCTCTTCAGCGTATGTACACTTATTATAAACAAAACTTTTCTGCATTTCAACCGTTTTTTTATAATCAATCTGATAATCTTGTGGATTTATTTTTCAAGTACCGCACTTCTTGTACGACTGCTATCATTATTTCAATCTCATCTGATTTCATCACAATGTTGTCTGTCAGTCTTGCGTATTCTTTCAGACTTCATATGCCTATTCACCATATCTATTCTTGTAAGATATACCAAATATTTGTTGATAATGGTTGCAATCTTTGGGAATTCATTTTCAAGGTCAGAAACAGGACGAATTTGTATCATGTTCAAGCACCCCTTAAAAGGAAAAAGATGATTCCAAATAGAATCATCATGGTAAGATTACTAAAGTTTTGGCCTCAATCGTTTTATTATGATTACATGCACGTAAATCAGCTTCTTTCACCTCATAACGATTGGCAATACTGGCATACGTATCATTGGGTTTTGCGACAATCATGCGATAAGAAGTATACGTGGTATCGGCATCCTCAAATAAATCTTCAAATTCATCAACCGTCGTTTTTTCCGTTTCCGGTTGTTCATTTTCTGGAGTAGTGATAATCTCTTGTGCTTCTTCTTCATCTTGCTTATTGCTGTTCGATGTATCCGGTACTGGTGTTTGTTCTCGTTGTGGAATTGGTGTTGTCGTTACCGGCTGTGGTGTAATTTTTTTCTGTGGTTTCTCTGTTTCTTCTTTTAAGCCGCTAATGTTCATGAGTATTGTTACAAGTATCCCATTTTCATCCATCTTCCCTTCACATGCTTCCACCTGCATAGCAAAAGGCATTGTGCCCAACTTTTCTCTAGGTGCTAATACATCCATTTGCAATTCTTCTTCAAAAGGTATTATATTGCCATCCATTGTTTCATAACTGCCTTGAATATGCAGCGGCCCGGTTGCCCGAATACCATCTTCATCTTGATCATATTGCAGCTGTTCTTTTGCCTGCAGTGTATGCAAACGCTTTATTTCATCTGCATAAAACAGATGCTTTTCAATCTTCATTGTTTTCATTGTCAAATCCTCCTATCACTATGTATGCATCTTTTTCTCTAAATATGCCCATGTGAAAATAAAAACAACTTTCTTCTCTGTACTTTATCTTTTCTATGATAAAATAAATACAACAATAAAAAATAAGGAGTAAAGAATTATGATAAAAATTGAACGTTGCAGCGTTATGAATTTTGAAAACGCCATTCGCGGAGCTCGTAATCCGATGAATAGCTGGAATCGCATGGATTCCTATTATGATGATGAAGGAAACTTTGTGATGGGGCCTAATGATTTATCTTTAGCACAGCGTTTAGCAAAGGCTGGCAGTGACCATCGTAAATTTATTCGCCAGATTTTTGTTTCCGTAGATTTTACCGCACCAATGTACTGGTGGAAAGAATATGACACCTATAAAGTAGCAACGGTTGCCAATTCAACAAGCACCATGCATAAGATTGCCAGTAAGCCTTTTACATTAGATGACTTCTCTTATGAGCATATGAATGAAAAAGCCTTAGCATCTTTGAAAGCAGTCATAGCGGTATTGGAAGAGTTGCGCTTGGAATATTTAGAAACAAAAGATAAAACTGTCTGGTATAGCATGATTCAACTATTGCCAACCAGCTACCACCAACTGCGTACCTGTACCTTGAATTATGAAACGTTAATGAATATATATTATGCCAGAAGAAATCACAAACTGGATGAATGGCATGTTGTATGTGATTGGATTGCTTCTTTACCTTATGCAAAAGAATTGATCCTAGCTGTGGAACAAAAAGAACAATAAATGATAAAAAAGGCGAACTTTTCGCCTTTTTTATGTGCTTTCATATTTATTTACTACCATTATGTCATGCTCACTGTCTGATCAGATTATGCAAACGTAATGACATGTTTTAAACCAACGGCATGTGCTGCCTTATCCATCGCCTCCATGAAATCATCGATGGGATATGTTGCGGATATGATGCTATTCAAAGGGATACGTTTATCGTTTACCAATTTGCTGCAAAGTCGATAATCCATGACACTTTGTCTGGTACAGCCATAAATGCTCAATTGCTTGTAATGTACAAGATTCGTATTTAATGATACATTTTCGCGATCTTTAGGAAGACCGCCAAAAAATAACAGCTGCCCATTCATATTCATATACTGCAAGGATTGTGTTTGTGCTGTTGGTGCCGGAGCTGCAATGATGCATACATCTACGCCCTTTCCCGTATGCTTGCGTATCTCCTCTTGTAAATCACCTTCCACCAGAATCAAATCAGGAAAGAGTTTCTTCGCCTGTTCCATCCGTTCACGACTGAGATCATTCATGAACACCTTGGCAGCACCAAACAATTTTGCCACCATGATATGCATAATTCCAATCGGGCCGGCGCCGATAATCAAAACATCTTTTCCCGGTGTCATATGCAGACGCTTTTGCCCATTATACACACAGCTTAAAGGTTCCACCAAAGCAGCTTCCGCAAAGGAAATCGCATCCTGTAATACCGTAATATTTCCTTGTTGAATGGCGGTTGCTGGAATTTTTACATATTCGGCAAACCCACCGTTCATATTAATACCAAAGGCTTGGTAATGCTCACACAGATGTGTTTCACCACTCACACAATGATCACAAGTGCCACATCCCATATTGGGCGCAACAGCTACTCGTTGCCCTACTTCATACGCCGTGACTTGTTTACCGATTTTCTCAATGACCCCGGCAAATTCATGGCCGATAATCAAAGGATGTTCTTTAGATACATGTTGATAACCATTCTTATACATCCGAACATCACTGCCACAAATACTTGCAGCTTTCACCTTTAATAGGATTTCATCATCCCCTATTTCCGGCAGCGGAACTTCTTCTACGCTAATGTCTAGCTTTCCTTTTAATAATGCAGCTTTCATTTTTACTCTCCTATTCTGATTGGTCGTTTTTCAAGTAACGAACGCAATCCTTCACGTACCAGAATCAATGCCATTTTACCATCATGTCCACTAACTCTAGGGGTATCATCTTCACGTATGCAACGAATAAAATCTCTTGCTTCATTAATATAAGCATCTTTAAATAACTTTGTCCAGGAAGGCATGACTTCAGCATGCATGCACTTATCATGAGTGGCGATGCTCACATTGTTGTTTTTCTGTGAACCTACCAATACATTGCCACATGTACCTAATATCTCCGCTCTGGCATCATAGCCATACTGTACATATTGTGCTCCATCAATCATGCCGATAATGCCATTTTCAAATTCCAATAATACAGCCACGGTATCATAATAGTCTGGATATTCTGCTTTTTTTTCGCAGGAGCGAAAATTTCTTCCAATTGCATGAATACTTTTTACTTCGCTGTCGGCATACCAGCGCAACGTATCGAAATCATGGCTGTTAACTTCTCCGATAGGTCCACTGCTTTTTGCTATATCATACATCCATTCTTTGGGCTCACTTGGTCCATGAGTCAGTGATTTAATCATTGTCACTTCACCGATCTTACCAGATGTAATGACTTCTTTTGCTTTCTGAAAGCTCTCATCATAACGCCGCATAAATCCTACTTGTAGCTTTACATGATGTTGTTTACAAGCTGCTATCATCTCATCACATTCTTCCGCTGAAATCGCCATCGGTTTTTCGCAGAACACGTGTTTGCCGGCAGAAGCTGCCGCCAGCACAATTTCTTTATGGGTACCTGTTGGTGTCACCACGATTACTGCATCTATCTCTTTATTCTGTAGTGCCACTTGATAATCCGCATACGTATAAGCAACATGAAGTTCTTCTTGGGCTTTTTTTAAATTTTCTTCACAGGGATCACATATTGCCAATAGACGTGCTCCCACGACGTTTCCCATATAGCTGCGGGCATGGATCATGCCTGCTCTTCCTGTTCCTATTAAACAGACGTTTAGACAATCTTTCATATTATTTTTCCTTCTTCCATAAAGATACCAGCAAGGCGGATACAACCGTACCAACAGCTAATGCCAATACCATCATAAAGACATTGGATGTAGCACCGGGAATTAACAAGACAAAGAATCCTCCATGTGGTACAGCAAGACCACAATTGAAAACCATTGACAATGCCCCGGTAATCGCAGAACCTACCGTAACAGAGGCAAGAACACGAATTGGATCGGCTACCGCAAAGGGAATCGCTCCTTCAGATATAAAGGATAGACCAAGAATCCATGCTGTTTTTCCTGATTCACGCTCATCGCGTGTATATTTTTTCTTTGCCAACACTGTGGAAGATAAGGCCATAGCAAGTGGAGGTACCATACCAGATAACATTACCGCTGCCATTACCGGACTTGTCTGTCCTTGCGTTAAGGCTGTTAAAGATGCAACACCAAAGAAATATGCTGCTTTTCCAATAGGACCGGCAAGGTCAATTGCCATCATGGCACCAAGAATGACCCCTAATACAACGGAGCTAGCACCACTCATGCTTGTCAGCCAAGATGTCAAGGTTTCATTCAACCAAGTAAGTGGTTTTCCGACGACAAAGACCATTAAGAAACCGGTAATGATACAGGATAGTACCGGAATGATCAAGACCGGCATCAGACCTTCAAACTTTTCTGGTAATTTTACAAAGGCTTTTTTAACACCTAAAACCGAGTAACCTGCAATAAAGCCTCCTAGCAATGCTCCTAAAAAGCCAGACCCGGAAGAAGATGCCAACATACCGGCAACCATGCCTGGTACAAGTCCTGGACGATCAGAAATAGAGAAAGCCACATAACCGCCAAGTGCTGCCCACATCAATCCCATGGCAGTACCACCGATGGTCTTAAAGGCTTCGGCAATTGCTCCTTCTGAATTAATACCACCAAATGCAAAAGATAATGCAGTCATGATACCACCGGCTACAACAAATGGAATCATATAAGATACACCTGTCATCAAATGAGCGTAAATACCTTTAAAGTTGTTATTACTTTCTTTTTCAACCTTTATGGTTTCTGTTTGTTTAGCACCTCCATAGATAGGAGCTTGCAAAGAATCCTTTAAAACCTGTTGTCCGTTTTTGATGGCATCATTGACATCTACTTCATATAAGCGTTTTCCATGGAAACGATCTTTGTTTACAGATGTGCTTGCCGCTATGACAACAGCATCTGCAGCCTCAATATCTTCTTGAGTTAATACATTTTTAGCCCCCACCGACCCCTGCGTTTCAACCTTGATGTTCCATCCGATATCTTTTGCGGCTATTTCTAATGCCTCAGCTGCCATATATGTATGGGCAATTCCGGTTGAACATGATGTAATCGCAATCAGTTTCATAATATCTTCTCCTTTTTCATCTACGATGTTTATTATTCGATAGCTTGATAAAACGTATCTATATCATTTGCCTGTAACAATGCCTCTTGAACTTCCTGATGCATGAGCTTACGCGCCAATGTACTGAGCATATCCAAATGCGTTTCATCTTCATGTTCCGGTATAGCGAGCATGAATACACAATAGACAGGCTTTTCATCAAGTGAATTCCAGGCAATACCCGTTTCACTCTTGCCAAAGGCAATACAGGCATGGGGTACAGTAGCCGATTTCCCGTGCGGTATAGCAATTCCACCTCCTATCCCGGTCGTATATTCCAATTCTCTCTCTTCTACTGCTTTCAGATAAAGTGATAAATTCTTCACTTTCCCTGCTTGATATAGTAGTTCTGCCATTTCCTTTAATGCGGCTTCTTTCTTATCAGCTTGGAGTTGGAAAGTTACACAATCCTTACTGATATATTCTTGTATATTCATTATTGATCTCCTTATTTTTCTGCCAGTTCATCGCATATTTTTATGCCTGAGGAAGTACCTAGACGAGTTGCTCCTGCTTCTATCATGGCCAATGCAGTTTTCAGATCGCGGATACCACCGGCTGCTTTTACTTGTACCTTATCACCGGCATATTGTTTCATGAGCCTTACATGGGCAATTGTTGCACCAGCACTGCCAAAGCCAGTTGATGTTTTCACAAAATCAGGCTCTACTTCTTTTGCAATTTTCGCAAGCTCGATGATTTCATCTTCCTCTAAATAACAGGTTTCAAAAATCACTTTGCAACAAACCCCATGTTTGCGAGCAATTCCTACTAAACATTCCATTTCTTTGCGAAGGTAGGCATAATCATGTTCTTTTACTTTGCCGATATTGCATACATAATCAAATTCCTGACATCCATTGCCAATGGCATCTTCAACTTCGGCAGCTTTTACAGCAATCGTGGTTTGCCCTAATGGAAAACCAATAGCAGCTCCACATAATACCGAAGAATTTTCCAACATCTTACGACACATCGCAACTGGATAGGAATTGATTGCTACAGATTTAAACCCATAAGCTTTCGCTTCCTCGCATAGCTGTTGGAAATCTTCTTTTGTCGCATAAGCTTTTAAGTTTGTGTGATCCACCATACTCGCTAATTCTTTTCTTGTTATTTTCATTTAATTCCTCCTATTTTCATTTGCTTTCGTTTTACAGGTTCATTATAGTCCTATATTTTTGTTTTGTAAATATATTTATTTATTTTTGTTTTTATTTATTTTCGTTTGCTTACTTTTCTATAATCTGCTAAAATATACATAAGGGAAGTGAAATTATGCAGAAGAACCCAAATCCGCTTTTTGCGGAAGAGCGAAAACGCAAAATTATGAATTTCATTAAAACAAACACCCGTTGCAGTGTGAGTGAGCTAGCAAAATTATTTGATATCACCCCTGCAACGATACGCAGTGATCTAAGGGAGCTAGAAAAAAACGGCAGTATCATCCGTACACATGGAGGAGCTGTTTTACGTAACAAGATTGAACAGGAAGAAGTATTAGATAATCGCAAAAACGATGATAAGAAAATGAAAATAGCCCAAAGCGCAATTGCTTATGTTCATGATGGTGATACCCTCGCCTTAGATACCGGAACGACAGCCTTGGCATTTGCAAATGCCTTGATCCAATCATCAAAAAAAAATCTGAAGATCATTACTTCAGATTTGATGTTGTTGCATACATTTGAAAAACGTCAGGACTTTGAAATCATCTCCATTGGTGGCGAAATTCGTCATGGTTTCCATTTTGCCTGTGGCGATATTGCCATTCGTATGTTGAGTGCTTTCCATGTTGATAAATTTTTCCTAACAACTTCTGCCATTGATCTGGTACAGGGATTGACAACACCGAATGCTGGAACGGCTCATCTAAAAGCAAAAATGATGGCCATTGCCAATGAAACCATCTTACTGGTAGATTCTACGAAATTCAACAAAGTCTGTTTTTGTAAATTCGCTGATTTATCACAGCTTTCACGCATCATTGTCGATGATGCCATCGAACATGAGCAACAAGAGCATTTGCGTAAAACCATTCAAGAGGTTATCTTGGCCTAATATATAATTTCTAAAGCAGGAATTCCCTGCTTTTCTTTTGCTAATTTAAAAGATATCTAAAACTTTAGGGGTCTTAGATTTTAGTTCGTTTTCTTCATCTACCCTAAAGTTGTCCCCTAAATTTCTAGCAAAGACCCCTAAAAAATTAATTACCCAATTCATAAAAGAAAAGACGTGCATTACACACGTCTTAAGATTCAAAGATAGGAATGAGATACTCCCATACCGCCTCCATTCCCGTCTTTTTTTCAGCGGAGAATGGAAATAATGGCTCATGATCATTCAATTGCAATTCTTTACGAATCATCTTTAATTGATTTTTTAATTTGGTTGATGGCAGCTTATCTGTTTTCGTCGCAACAACAGCTACCGGAATTTCATAATATCGTGCAAATTCAAGCATGGTGATATCATCCTCTGTTGGTTTATGCCTTGCGTCCACAAGGATGACTAACCCTTTTTTCTGTTTTCTTTCGGCAAAATAATCTTCCATCATTTCGCCAAATTTTAGCAGCTGTGCTTTTGATATATTAGCATAACCATAGCCTGGTACATCGACAAACATGTATTTATCATCTAGGTTAAAGAAGTTTAAAAGTCTTGTTTTCCCCGGTGTATTTCCTACATAGGCAAGTTTTTTTCTTCCACACATCGTATTGATAAAGCTGCTTTTACCAACATTGCTGCGTCCTGCTAATACGATTTCCGGTAAATCGGTTTCCGGCCAAGATTTTTTATCGGGAGCAGATATAACTAGCTCTGCTTTCTGAAAAGTGATCATTTACTTTACCAAAGCTGCATCTAGTACCTGTGAAACACGTTCCACTGGGATAAAGCTTACGGTTTCCTTAACAGCAGCAGGTACATCATCAAGATCCTTCACATTCGCTTTTGGAATAACTACGGTTGTGATACCACAGCGATGAGCAGCCATCGATTTCTCTTTTAAACCACCGATTGGCAAAACATGACCACGTAAGGTAACTTCACCCGTCATAGCTAAATTCGCTTTTACCGGCGTGTTGCTTAGACTGGATACAAGCGCTGTTGTCAAAGTAACCCCTGCACTTGGTCCATCTTTTGGTACGGCTCCTTCTGGAACATGGATATGAATATCGTTATTTTCAAAGAAGTCTGGTTTGATCTTATACTTTTTAGCATTGGCACGCACATAATCATATGCAATCGTTGCCGATTCTTTCATCACATCACCAAGCTGTCCGGTAATTACCAACTTCCCTTTACCTTCGAAATGATTTACTTCAATCTGTAACACATCACCGCCAAAGGCTGTATACGCAAGCCCTGTCACAGTTCCTACCTGATCCTTTGTTTCACGCTTGCCGTATTCAAATTTTTCATTGCCTAACCATTCATGGATGAGTTTTTTTGTAACCTTGATCGAACGTTTTTTATCCTTAAGAATAGCCAAAACGCTCTTCCGGCATACAGTGGCAATCGTTCTTTCTAACTGACGCACACCACTTTCACGCGTATAATAACGAATCAGATAGCTGATCATATCATCGTCTATTTTCAGCTGGCTGTTCTTTAAACCATTTTCTTTAATCTGCTTTGGTACTAAATGACGTTTCGCAATCTCAATTTTCTCTAATTCCGTATAAGAGGAAAGTTCGATAATTTCTAAACGATCGCGTAAAGCGTTTGGAATATTTTCCAAGTAGTTTGCTGTTGCGATAAATAAAACCTTACTCAAATCATATGGTTCTTCAATGTAATGATCTGAGAACATCGCATTTTGTTCAGGATCCAATACTTCCAACATTGCACTGGCAGGATCTCCTTTATAATCACTTGCCATCTTATCGATTTCATCGATCAAAAAGACAGGATTGATCGTTCCGGCTTTTTTCATCGCTTGAATGAAACGTCCCGGCATACTACCTAAATACGTTCTGCGATGACCGCGAATTTCAGATTCATCTTTAACACCGCCAAGTGAAATTTTTACAAATTTACGATCTAATGCACGCGCAACAGATTTGGCCAAAGATGTTTTACCAACTCCTGGAGGACCAACTAAACAAATAATTGGAGCTTTCAAAGAATTCGTCATCTGTTTCACCGCTAAATATTCTAAGATACGTTCTTTGACTTTTTCTAAGCCATAGTGATCTGCATCTAAGACATCACTGGCAGCTTGCAAATCTTCATTATCTTTGCTTTCTTGCCACCAAGGAAGATCCATCATCCAGTCAATATAAGTTTTGATGACCCCGGTCTCCCCACTGGCTGCTGGCAACATTTCATAACGGCTTAGCTCTTCTTTAATTTTTTCTTTAATGCTTTCCGGATATGGGTTCTCATCTAAACGACGACGAATTTCATCCGCATCCTTATCACTGTCAGGCACATCACCTAACTCTTCTTTAATCGCCCGCATCTTTTCACGCAAATAGTATTCTTTCTGGCTTTCTTCAATACGTGATTTCACTTTATCATTGATCTTATTTTCAATCTGAGAAAGCTCTTTCTCACTTTCGATTTCCTGTAAGATCAAAAACAGACGGTCATTGACACCTGTTGTTTCCAATAATTCTTGGCGTTTTTCCAATGTAAAAGGAAACAATTGTGATATCTGATCCGCTAGCTGAGGAGCACTGACCCCTTTTGCCAACTCATTAATCATCTCTTTCGGAATGCTTTGCGAAATTGCTTCAATCTCTTCAAACTGTTTTGCAATTTTGCGAATTAAAGCTACTTCTTCCATCGCATCCTGTGTTACATCATACATAACCTCAGCAGATGTGCTCATCATCTCATCGTCATTGATGATCGTATGAATCTTTACACGCTGAAGCCCTTTAAATTTTACTCGCAGATAGCCATCCATACGACGGATATGGCGAATTTGACACAATGTACCAAAGGAATATAAGTCATCAATGTCTGGTGAATCCATCGCTAAGTCTTTCTGCGCTACCAGAACCACCTGACTCTCAAACTTTTCCTGAGCCTCTTCTACAGCACACGTAGATTTGTCTCGTCCTACATCAATGATTACTTCTTGATTTGGGAAGACAATTACACCGCGCGTACAAACCAAAGGCAGTCGTACAATTGGATTAGCATCGTTTTCACTCATTTGTCTACACTCCTTTCATAAGCCAAAAAAGACGCGGATGCGTCTTTTACGCGGCTTTACTTACCAGCTGTCTCTTTCAATAATTCAAGAGCTTTGCGAATACGCAGATCATACGCAATCGCATCTTTGCTAATCAGCTGTTTCACCTGTTCTAATGGCATGTTGTAAGTAGTTGCAACTGTTTCCAGTTCTTTTTCTACTTCTTCATCGCTGATTTCCATTTTTTCTTCAGCAGCAATTGCCTCTAGAACTAAACGCACTTTTACTTTGTTGTATGCGTCTTTGCCCATTTCCTCACGAATCATTTCATCTGTTTGTCCAGTTACCTGTTTGAACTGATCCAAGCTGAATCCCTGAGACTGTAAACGCTGTGCAAATTCATTTACCAAAGTATCCGTTTCTTCTTCTACCATAACATCTGGAATTTCTACTTCTGCAGCATCCGTTACCGCAGTCAGCAATTCATTTTCAAATTTCTGATTAGCCGCATTTGCTTTACTAGTTTCCAGATTTTTACGTGCATATTCTTTGTACGCATCAACCGTTTCAACATCTTTGATTTCTGCCTGTTTGATTAATTCATCATTTACTTCAGGCAATACCTTTTCTTTAATATCATGTACCGTAACCTTGAAGACCACTGGTTGACCAGCTAATTCTTCTGCCTGATATTCTTCAGGGAAAGTTACATTGATTTCTTTTGTTTCTTCGCTCTTCATGCCTAACAGCTGTTCTTCAAAACCTGGAATGAAAGAACCGCTACCGATTACTAATGGATAAGCCTCTGCTTTTCCACCTTCAAATGCAACACCATCTTTAAATCCTTCAAAGTCAATGACAGCTGTATCGCCATTTTCAACCTTGCCGTCTTCCTTTATTACTAGATCAGCAAAACGTTCCTGTAAAGAAGTCAATTCTGCTTCAACATCTTCATCGCTAACGGCTGCATCATCTTTTTTAATATCCAAGTTCTTATATGCGCCAAGTTTTACTTCTGGTTTCACTGTAACTGTGAATTTAAAAGTTACTTTATCTTCATCAATACTGTCGATGCCTAAAGAAGGACGAGAAACGACCCACAAGTCATGTTCCTTGATACCATCACTTAAAGCTTCACCAGCAACTTCATCAATTGCCTCCATTAATATATTTTGTGTACTGATTTGTTTTCTAACCAGTGCCTCAGGAGCATGTCCTTTACGGAAGCCTGGCAGATTTACTTTCTTAGAAAGTTTGCCAAATGCTTTCTTTTGAGCAGCTTTCCAAGCATCTCCTTCTACAGTTGTTGTTAATTCACCTGTTGATTTTTCTTTTAATTCCCATGTTGAACTCATGTTCATACCTCCTACGTACCCAATACGATTTTCACATGTTTAAATTTCATGCTTACTTAATAATAATTCATAACCACTGTTTCGCGCAAGTCCTTTTTCATTCAGAAATATTGCAAAAGCATCCATTTCTTCATGTGCCGCAAAGACATATTGTGCAACACCGATTGCAATTCCCAAAGCATCATCTTCTTCGATATTGTATGGCAATCGAAGATATGCCTCTTTTACTAGTGTTTCCACACACATCATCGTGAATGTCGGATTATCGCTTTCAAACCAATCCTTTAGGTATGCGACTGCTTGTATGACACCATCACTCTCCATTGGCGGCTCAATAAAGCATGGAGCAAAGGTTATGACTAACCCATCCATCTCAATTGTGAACTCGTCACTGATGTTTTGTTCCATCATCGCTTCAATTAGATAAGAGCGAATTAAGTAGTGTGGCGCATTGCCAAGGTAATCGCGTATCGCATCCAGATGATTACGAATATTACTTTTTCTTAACTGTTCAATCGCAAGAAACTGTTCTTCCAAGGAACCCTTTAGCAGCATTTCAATATCCTCTTCACTATAGCTTCGCTGTGCTTGTGGTTGCAACTCACTGCGACAGGCATTATAAAGATCGATCAATCGCTGTTCATATTCCTTAGGAATATAAGGCATGGAAAGCTCTTCCTCAAGAATCTGGTAAGCAGCTTGATGGTCATGTTGTTCCATCTGCATTTCTACTTTTTTTAGAATATCTTCATAATAAGTATCCATGGTATCTCCTTTACGACCAAACATACATTAATATAGCATATTTACCTTGTTTTATCAATTAGTATGTCCATAGTTGCGCCAATTTCACGCATTTTTTGTCCGTTATCACATAAAGTGTGTTATTTTCATTTCTTATGTGATGATTTTCCTTTGCCCATCCTGCTTTTACAACAGTCTTTCTAGGCAACGTACACACTTCATGCAGTAAAATCCCTAAAAATGAAAATACTTTTATTTTCTTTAAAATCATAAAAGCGAAGTTTCTTTTACAAACCGCTATATTATATAAGGATATGATATTTTAAAAATGCCAAACACATACTACTATTTTACAAAAAGTATTAATACATATGATTGACTTTACATATTTGAGGGTGCATATATCTCACTTTACACTTAACATTCTTTGTGTACTACGGTTGAAAAACTGTTCAGAAATGAAAAAAAAACAAATTATATATTGAAATTCAATATGAAATTTGCTATTATAATTAGGCATTGATTGTTGTCCACGTAGCTCAGTTGGATAGAGCATGCGCCTTCTAAGCGCACGGTCAGGGGTTCGAATCCCTTCGTGGACGCCATATGTGTATTACCCGCTGATGCAAGCGGGTTTTTTATTTATCGCAAAAAGTGACATGTGAAGCAACAACAATCACAAGATGATATAAAAATGTCGTAAATATAGCAAAAAGTTTATTTTTTCCTTGACCTTCCAGCTGCTAGAAGGTGTTTACTACCTCTATAAAAGAAGGAGCATAGCTATGAAAATTGGAGAAATTGAAAAATTGAGTGGCATCTCTGCCAAGACGATACGCTATTATGAAACTAAGGGCCTATTATAGATCAAACGTGGTGAAAATGCCTATCGCGAGTATGGCGAAGAAGATTTAACGCAATTACAAACAATTGCTTTATTAAGAAAATGTGGTTGTTCTATAGCTGCTATTAAGGATGTTACAGACGGAAAATGTACGCTAGTAGAGTTATTAGAAAAACAAATTCATATGTTGGAAAAACAGAAATGGCAAGAAGATCTTCGCCTATCTATTTTATATGATATGCAAAAATCTTTTCAGAAAAGTGATGCCTCTGCATTATCTGCATGGCTACAAACTTTAAAAGAAATCGAAACGGATGAATTCCAACAATTACACGAAGATGTCCAAATGTTGACGCAGCATTCCCCGCTTTTTTATGTTGTATGGACTCTCATTCTTAGTGGCCCTATTCTAACTTTATTTCTTAAAATTAATGAACATAATGTAGAACACCAAGGATTGCTAACCTTACTTTCTCTAGCTGACATGAGCGTGCTAACATTATTATGGCGTAAGTATTTTACTACAAGACACCAATTTAAAGAACGGAAAAAGAGAGGATGGATCTTACTCTTGTGGTTGCCTTTTTCTTTATGCATAGGATTTTTATTCATCTTTGTCATACAGTGGCTAAAAGAGCTGCTTTATCTTAAAGATGGCTACATACTGTGGAGTTCCACGATGCTTGCCGATATCCTTCCCTTTTTCTTCCACATTGAAGCGATGGTCATAAATGGCGCCTACATTGCCAAGAAAACGCATAATATTGATTTTGAAGACTATCAAGTCATCTTTCACAAACTGAAACACTACCGTTTCCTAATGCTCTTTGTAAATCTCATCGTTCTTTATATATCTTTAACAAACATCAATGTGCTATATCCATCACATCTTGAAATAGCACGCTGGTATGCGCCTATCCTGCAAACAAATGATTATCAAAATATCACAAAAGTAAAAACTGGTTTTCAATCAGCCAAATCCTTCTTATCGCAACACAATAAAGGTGATTTCTATTATTTTCTTTATCTGAAGGATGGTAAAAAGATTGATATTTCTATGCCAAATGCGGCACATGAAAAACGTTATGAAGAGCATACATATTTAGAAATTGAAGAGTGTGATGCCATCTTCATGCAACTCGGTATAAAAAAAGAAGGCAGTATGCAGCATTTTCAAGACAATACTTTGGCAGCCGAATATCGAAATCGTTTTAAAAAAATTGTTGAAAATAAAACAAAGTAAGAGCAATCAATGGTAGTTTATATTGATGTATTTTAATGAAGATACAAACATTTCTTCTTTAACATAAGTTACATTTCATATATGATTATCTGTATAAAAAATATTTTATCTATGTACCTATTAAGAAATCGGCTTTCCCACAAAGCCGCTATCATAACATGATCATTGAAATGACATTTCATAACAGATAATATAAAAAACATAAGGTGCCAATTATTGATAGACACCTTGTGCTTTTCATTAATAAATATAGTACCTAGATGAAAGACACTGCCTAACCTTAACAACTGTACGATGACTCCTCTAGGTTCTTTCTTACTTTAGGTTAGCTTTGTAAAAGTGGTTTCTAAATGGTTACTATGTATCGTCATTTTGGAAATCTCCATTTTTTAATTCCTATTTTTCAATTACCCATTTTCCAGTAGGGATTCTCTTCTGGAAAGATCCATTTTTATCAATCGTTTAGTGCAAAGCGCTCGTTTGTCCTTATAAGACAACATCATTATCAGGAAATTCTTTTGAAATTTTATTTCTTAATTCTTTAGCACAAGCGATATAGTAGTGCCGTCCATTGGCACTTGTTTCATATTCTGCAATTTTCTCTAATGCAGTTGCTTTTACTTCCAATATAGTTTTATCTATATCTATTTGTATCAGCAAATCACAAAGTTCTAAACACCATTGATAATCTCTGTCTTTAAGCGCTGTTTGCGCAGCTGCAAACACATTTTCTTTTCCTCCCATTAATTTAACCGTTTTACTTGCTTTTTGCTCAGGAGAAAGAGGGTGAAGATTGGTTGGATTTCCATCGAACCAGCCTAAATAAGCTGCATAGATTTCTCTTACTGTCCACTCTACACAACCATAATATTCACCTAAATATGGTAAGTCAGCATATTCAGCTGGTAAATGAATTTCAGAAGCTAATTGTTCTGCGTTTTTGCCTTCATTCATACCTTTCAGTGTTTCATTCAAGACATAATCCATCGCATTCTTGTAATTCGTTAGTACTTCATGAATTTTTTCTTTTCCCTGTATCAAGGCTGTGTGTCCAGCTAAAAGATATTTGGCAGGATAAGATAACATAAAGTCGATACTGTTAATCCATGTCGCAAGGTTTCGATATTGTCCGCCACGAATAGCGTATAGGTTTGGAAAACAACCAAAATAGTTATCCCCGCAACATAAAACTTCTTTTTGAGGAAGCCATATCATCATCTGATCCTCAGATTCGCCAACAAGTCTAACCAACTCTAATTGTATACCATCAATTTCTCTAATGACTTTATCTTGCTGATAACAAGTGGTCGGTGAAACAAAAGCACGCTGTTCACCATAAACAACTCCCTCACGTATCCCAATTCCTTGAGAAATGGCTTCATTATCATCTAGCGCATAACCAAACTGTCTTGCCCCTCGTAAAGTTTGAATATCCTTTAAAAAAGCTGTTTTCTCTAATTCCGCCATCTTAGGCTCAAATGCAATAATCTCCGAAACACTTTCTGAAAAAGCACCTGCGCCACCTCTGTGATCTGGATGTCCATGTGTGTAAAGAATGGTTTTAACTTTCTTTTCTGTATGATTTCGAATGATATTTGCCAATTTTTTGCCACGTTCTAAAGAATCTAAAGTATCAATCAGAAGAATACTTGTAGCACCTTCAATAAAAATAGCATTACTATGCCCCACGCCAAAAACGAACCATACACCTGATGTTATTTCTATAACAGCTTCTTTATAGTTTTTTGTAAAACTTGTTAATTTTTGTTTTCCATTAGATATTAACATATGATCTCTCCATTCCTTTTATTTTACAATATACCTTCTAACAAGAACAGCACTACTATGATACAAGGAAAAAATCACTTCAAATATACCTGCTTTTTCTTATTATAACAGTTTCAAATACGTGTTACAATTTTATTTGATTTCCACACGGTCTTAAGTCTATCTTTTCCTTACTTATCTTCCCTAAACAAAGCGGTCAAGTCCTGCAAGCACCTACGCTTCATAGCAATGTTGATCTATATGCTTGATTCGGCATGTTATAGTCTATTGGCACAAAGAAACCTTATCATTTAACAAACACCTACCATTAAACAAACAAGAAACCATTAGAAAAGTGTGCGATTGCACACTTTCTTTCATTATGTTTATTCCGTTTCAATTAAGCCATAGCCACCATCATGACGTTTATAGACAACGGCAATTTCCTTTGTTTCATCGTCGCGATAAATAAAGAAATTATGATTCAACATTTCCATACGCATAATCGCTTCATCTAATTCCATGGTGTCTGGGACAATGGATTTTGTCTTAACGACTTCATCCGCTTCATCATACTCTTCATCTAATTCTTCTGTTTCAAGGAACGCATATGCCAATTTCTCTTTGTTCTTTCTCGTTAATCTTGTTTTTTGTCTGCGAATCTGATCTTCCAGTTTGTCGATAGCCAAGTCAATGGCTGCATATAAGTCATCATGCACAACTTCTGCACGCAGAACTGCAAACTTTGTTGGAATCGTCACCTCTATTTTCTGTTTGTTCGGATACACCCGAACTACCACATTTGCAATCACATTCTCATCAATGATGAAATACTTTTCGAGATGATTTAACTTCTTCTCAATTTTCTCAGCGATTGCTGGAGTTACCGTAATGTTCTTACCGTAGATCTGGACTTTCATAATAAAATCCCTCCTTGTATTTATACCTTTATTATAGTCAAAAAAATTCCTTTTACTAGACTATCATTTTTAGATAAAATATGATAGACTTGTACTGTAAGGGCGATCATGGAAGTTTCGCTTTTTTTATGCAAACTATTTGTAAGAAAGGAAAAGAAAAAAATGGAAAGCCTGATGAAAATTTTAAAGGAAGAACACTTATCCTGTATAGTATCACAAAACAATCATATTTATAAAGAAAAGGCTGATGGAATACGCCCCATTCTAACCCTCCTTGATAAGGGTGTATTGAAAGATGCGCAAATCGCAGATAAAGTGATTGGCAAAGCGGCAGCAATGATGTTAGTATTCGGGGGCATCAAAGAAGTTCATGCTGGTGTGATATCTGAACCGGCACTGCATTTTTTACAAGCACATCATATTCTTGTTCATTACGAACTACTTGTGCCAAATATCATCAATCGCAAAAAAGATGGTATCTGCCCCATGGAAACATGTGTATTGCATATAGACGATATGGAGCTTGCCTATCACAAACTGGTACATTTGCTAGCACAAATGACCAAGTAAGAACGTCTTCCTACAAATAAATTGTTTAAAAAAAGAAAGTCTTAAGGTGAATTTTAAACTACCTGAAAACTTTCTTTTTTGAATGTTTCTATATGGCATTATGGGCCTGCCAAATCTTTTTAAAATAATCGCATGCATTACGATATGCAATTGCTGCAATCTCCTCTTCACTAAAATACTTACGCATTTCCTGAAGGATATTACCAGTCTGCGTACAATCCTTCGCACCCTTTAAATAATCATATTGTTCCTCATAAAAATCCATATAATCAAAGCCAAAAGCAATGCTGTCAACCTTATTATGATGAAACTCTTTTAACCAGACCATGTGCTGTACAAGATGGGCAACATCCTGTTTTTCTTTATTGCTATGCACAAATTGTGGTGCTGTATTCATTCCAATCAAAGTGCCACGTTTCAGCAATGCTTCAATCTGTTCATTCTTAAGATTACGTGGATGATCACACAATTCCCGAACATTAGAATGACTCGCGATGATATTGGCCTTAGGATGAGAAAGAATATCCCAGAAAGTTTTTTCATTTGCATGTGAGACATCAATGACCATATTCAGTTTTACCATTTCGTCCAATGCTTCTTTTCCCATTGCCGTAAGTCCACGTTGTGTATCACCTTTCACACCGGTTGCCAGCGCATTTTCATCATTCCAGCAAAAGGACGCCAAACGCACACCCTGTTCATACATCCAACGTATCTTTTCACGCGGATGCTCCTTGATTCCACACATCCCTTCTACACTCATAATGGCATGAACCTTAGCAGGTACAAAAAAGTCTTCTGCTTGCAAAAGAAGACAGACATCTTCGCACTCCTGTATGGCTTTTTTGGTACTTTGGATCATATCCTGCATATCCGTCCAATCTTCATGCCCATCAAAAAAAGATGCCATGCAAATATAAGCGATTTCTCCCTGCTCAAATTTAGGCAGATGATACGTTTTTAAAATATTCTCTTTATATCCCTTATTTTTCTTTTGCATAATATCGTAGCCGATATCTGCATGCAAATCAAAACTCTTCAAATCATACACCTCCGTTTAAAAAAGCAGCATATATGCTGCTAATGCTCATAGATGACATCAAAATACTGCATCTTAGGATTGCCATCCATACCAGTATCATATGCCTGATTTTGTAAAATATCCATAACACTTTGGACATTTGCATCATATTCTATACATCCATAGGCCTTTTCCACTACCGCAACTGCCAACGATTGCGCCTCTTGGAATAACTCAAGGAAGGATGCATTTGATCGCATAGCAGAATCACAAGGATGCAGCCATTCGCGTTTTTCTTCATTCAAGATATCATAGCGTTCATCAATCTTTGTTTTAACGATATTGCCACTGATCTTCCATGGTTGTCTAAACAAAGTTTCCACACCTTTAACAATGGGATATTTCAAATTATTAGGATCATACAATAATTTTTGAATATCATACCAGGAATTTAAAGCTTCTCGTATGTCATGTACCTTTACATCTACATGATACACTTCTTTTGCGCTAGGAACATATATCCTGGCAATAGCCTTTAGTATATCTTCATCATATTCACAAATTTCATAACAAGGGAATTCTTTAATATTAATACCCTTATATTTTTCTAACATCATGGTATCCATCATAGATTCAAAACGGTGATGATATCCGGCACTTTTTCCTTTACAGTTCCCGGTACGATAAAAAATATAAGGATGTGTTGTTTTATCTAATGCCCAATGACATAAATGTCCAAACAAATATGCCATCATTGTTTCTTTTATTTGTATGTTTTCCTGAGCTTTCACACAGCGCAGTGCAGTTTCATAAAAAGCGTTGATATGGGTTGCATGCATACGGCTCCCTAGATGATTTAAGACATGGCTCTTATATGCCTCCCAAGGCTTACTATGCGAAAAAAACAGAAAATCCGGTCCGTTACTGCCAATATAATAGCTTTGCGGATGTTTTTCAATAATTGAGCGAATATCTTGTTTTTCTAATTGTTTTAATACCTCTTCAGCAAATATTTTGTGCGTGATAATATTTGGCATGTGCTTCCCTCCTATTGTCGTCTAGTGGTATTATAGCATTTCATTCCTCTTTTTCACAATGCTTTATTATGAAAGCGAAACCCTTCTTTTCTTTTATGCTTGATTCCATAGGATAGTAACTGAAAGAGCAATGCCATATTTTTTATTTCTTATCATTTGCTGAAAGTGGTATCTTATTTTCGGTAATTGTTATCTTCATTCATTACAGATTACTTGTAGAAGTATGATATATACATGATATATGCTAAAAATAAAGTGAATAAATAGGAATTCTTATTCTAGTACCACTCTTTACATAATCCATGCTATAATGTAAGAACTATAACCGATGTAAGGGATATCGGATGATGATTTATATAGGAGATAGTCATGGTAACAAAAAAAACAAGTAGATATTATCGTATTATTCTTATATTATGCCTGTGCTTTTTCGTCTCAGGTGTCGGTTTTATTTTCTATATGATGAAAGAAAGCAATCAGAAAAATATTGCTTATTTTGAAGAGTCTGTAGAAAATATGAAGACAACGGTTAACGAACAAATAGCGAATAATATGGAAACCCTTGACGGTGTGGCACTTACACTTGGTGAAATGAAAGTTATGGATTTAAAACATTTACTTCCTATTATCCGTAAGATCAATGATCGCAACGCGTTTTATCGCATGGGTATCATTCATAGCAATGGGAAAGCCGACATGGTTGATTTAGATGGCACCATTCATCATAAGGTTGATTTTAGTTCCTCTCCTATTTTTCAATCAGGCATGCAAGGAAACCTTACCATTTCTAAGACATTAAAAGATCCTTTCAGTAATAACTACCTCAATTATTATAGTGTTCCTATTATCAGTAATAATCAAAATATCGGTGTGTTACTAGCGGCTGATAAAACTCAGCGACTGCGGAGTGTTTTGGATAATGCCATCTTCAGTCACAGTGGCTATTCCAATATCATTGACAGCAACGGCACTTATATCATTCGTTCTATGAAATCAGCAACGGTGGAAAATATAGGGGATATTGGTAATCTTAGTGAAGAACAATTAACAAGTATTCATCAAAACCTCAAAGATAAAACATCACATTTCTTCACATATGATGAGGATAAACAAACTTATTGGTGCTTATATACACCATTATCGTATAACGATTGGTATTTATTAAGTATCGTAAATGAAAATATGATTAATGCAGATCATACGCTGATCTATGGAATCATTCTGTTAACAGGCTTTGCCTTATTGATCTTTTTACTACTCTTTTACCTTATTAATCGCACGCACAATCGCACAAAGCAACATCTTGAAAGACTAGCCTTTGCAGATCCTGTGCTCGGTATATCAAACTTTGTCAAATTTTCTATAGATGTGGAAGAACAGATAATCCAAAGAAAAGACGCATTTCAACCATTCGCCTTTTGGTATGGGGATATTGATAATTTTAAAATCTATAATGACACCTTTGGCTATGAGGCCGGTGATGCTTTATTAAAAATCATGTGCAATTGCCTACTTGCCAATATGCAAACACATGATTTCTTCTGTCGTGAAAGTGCCGATCATTTTACGGGTATACGTTTTTTCCAAGAACCTAACCAATTAATCGAATGGCATGAACATATCATGAAAGCTGTTATTGCGAAAGAGCATTGCAATACACATTCTTTCCCTATTTCATTTGCAATTGGTTTTTACTGTGTAACAAAACCAGAAGATGTGTTAAGTGTAAATAAGATGTATAACCGTGCTAAGATGGCGCAACAGTCAATTAAAGCAAATCGTGAAATACGGCAAGCATTTTATTCCGATACCATTCGTCAAAATATCCTACATGTTAATGAGATTGAAAGTCAAATGCAGCTTGCCTTGAAGAATGGTGAATTTAAAATGTATATACAGCCTAAAACGGATACTCATCATAATCATCGCATCATGGGTGGAGAAGTTTTGGTACGTTGGCAAAAAAGTGATGGAACCATCATTCCTCCAAATGACTTTATTCCGATATTTGAACGTAATGGATTCATTGTTCTTTTAGATCGTTATATGTTTGCTTCTGCCTGCAAATGGCTGCACGATTATTTTGAAAATCACACACATCGCATTCATCTAGCAGTCAATGTTTCAAGATTAGACATTTTCCAGGAAGATTTCATAAGCTATTATGTTTCGATAAAAGAACAATATGAACTTTGTGATGATGTGATAGAATTGGAATTCACCGAAAGTCTAGCGATTGAAGACCATGCGTTATTAAGTGCCAAGATCAGTGAACTGCGTACTCATGGATTCCTTTGTTCAATTGATGATTTCGGTGCTGGCTATTCTTCCTTGAATACATTAAAAGAACTTCCTATTCAGGTCATAAAATTAGATATCTTATTCTTTCGCAAAGGTGCTTCTATAGAGAAAGCTCGCATCATTGTTTCCCATATTATTCATTTGGCGAAACAGCTTCATATCGCGGTCGTTGCAGAAGGTATTGAAGAGCCTGATCAAGTGTACTTCTTAGAAAAATGTGGCTGTGATTTCATCCAGGGATATGTCTTTGCTAAACCAATGCCGGCAAATGATTTTAAGAAGTTATTGTTGAAAGATCCTGTTGGCTATTGGGGAGAAGGCTTTCTTAAAGAATCTGATTAAGTAAATAAAAAACGTCATAACACAGTTGCTGTTGACATGCATCCTGTCCTATGACGTTTTCTTTATTCCTGCACCGCGCTTGTTTCAATTTGCCGCGGGCGATTCAAAATTGCCATAAACTGCTCACCGGTAATCGTTTCTTTTTCATATAAGAACTTTGCCAGCTCATGCAATTTATCTTTATTTTCTTCAAGTATTCGATATGCTTGTTGATATGCATCCTGTATCAGTTTCACTACTTCTTCATCAATTTTGGTTGCCGTTTGATCACTGCAAGCAAGTGTCGCATCTTGTCCAAGATAGCGATTATTCACTGTTTCTAAAGCAGTCATGCCAAACTGTTCACTCATTCCTAAACGAGTGATCATACTTCTGGCAATTTTGGTTGCCTGTTCGATATCATTTGCTGCACCACTGGTAATGGAATGGAAAATCAATTCTTCCGCAGCTCGTCCGCCACAGAATGTTACGATTTTCGTAAAAGCCTCATCCTTTGTAATCAAATTACTTTCATCTTCCGGTACCTGCATAGTATAGCCAAGAGCTCCACTTGTTCTTGGTACAATCGTAATTTTTGCGACTGGCATGGAATGTTTACTGCGGGCTGCTACTAAGGCATGACCAATTTCATGATAGGATACAATGAGTTTTTCTTTCGCTGAAATCACAGCATTTTTACGTTCATAACCGGCAATCACAATTTCAACAGCTTCTTCTAAATCCTTCTGCAATACTTGATTACGATGATCTTTTACAGCAATCAAAGCTGCTTCATTAATAATATTAGCAAGTTCTGCACCGCTGGCCCCTGCTGTAGCTCTGGCAATCGCGCGGAAATCAACTTGTTTACTGATTTTAACATCTTTCGCATGAACTTGTAAAATTGCTTCACGTCCATGCAAGTCAGGCAATTCCACCGGAATGCGGCGATCGAATCGTCCCGGACGCAACAATGCCTGATCTAAGGATTCCGGACGATTGGTCGCAGCTAGGATGATAACACCGGTACTGCCATCAAAACCATCCATTTCGGCTAATAACTGATTTAACGTCTGTTCTCGTTCGTCATTTCCACCAACGCCTGCACCATCTCGCTTTTTCCCTATCGTATCAATTTCATCAATAAAGACAATGCATGGAGCTTTTTCACGAGCCTGTTTAAATAAATCACGTACTCGGGCAGCTCCGCGTCCAACAAACATTTCAACAAATTCGGAACCGGATATAGAGAAGAAAGGCACATTGGCTTCTCCGGCAACAGCTTTGGCTAATAACGTCTTACCGGTACCCGGTGGACCTACTAATAATGCCCCTTTTGGCATTTGTGCACCAATCTTACTATATTTTTCTGGATCCTTTAAAAAGTCAACCATTTCCTGTAAAGATTCCTTCGCCTCTTCCTGTCCTGCTACATCACGAAAGGTTTTACCGCTTTGACTTTTTACATAAATTTTAGCATCGCTTTTGCCAAAATTACCAAAACCACCGCCAAAACTCATGGCATCGCCACCCATTTTCTTCTGCATCTTTTTAAACATCCGATTACCTAGCCACCATAAGAAAGCAACCGGTAAGATAAATGTCAATAGAAAAGATAACAAAGGATTCATTTCTTTCGTATGAATACGCGTAAATTTAGCTCCGGCATCATATAAGCGCTGTGATAAACTCGTATCTGTTTCCATCGTTTCTGTTTTATACAGCTGTTTCGTTTCCCCTTTAAGTGAATACGTAATATTCTGATCACCTATTTCTACTTCATTTATCTGATGCTGTTCAATTTGTTTCATAAAATCATTGTAGTTCACGTTTTTAATTTTATCCCCACGAAACATAGTAAATACAAGATTAATTCCTAACAGAACGATTAAGATGATTAAATAATAGTAATATAATGGCTTTTTCTGCTTATTCATAGGTAACCTCCTGCAAAAGATCATCAAGTCGTTTCAGACTCTGTATCATTTGCTTAATACTTTCTTCATCTTCTTGCTTCAGAAAGTCCAACTTAGCATCCATACGCTTTTTAATATCCGCAAGAATAGCTGCGCCCTCATTGCTTAAGCGTACATAGACAATACGCTCATCCTGAGGTGAACGGCATCTGCGTATCCAACCATGCTCTTCCATTCGTTTGATAATGGCGGATAGATTTGAATTCGTCATTAGCAAGCGCTGTGCCAATGCCCCCAGTTTACATTCTTCATCATTTGCCACTTCCATCAGTACAAGCCCTTGAATACCCGTCATTCCATAATCTTCATAACAGCGATTCATACAGCTATGCAAATGTGTAGTTATCGTTCTGATCAAACGAACAATACGTTCCTCATTGCCCATAACAGCGTCCTCACTTCCTATTATTTCACGCATGAAATAGTTTATGTGATGAATATACACCTTGCCTTTTATAACGTCAATACCTTTGCTGTTTTCAACATCAAAACTCTATACTTCTCACATAATTCACATATTGAAAAGGTTATCATTCCATTTCCTTCCATTTTTGCTTTTGCTAGGCATTCCACCCATGCCCTTTGTCTAGTGAAACATACCGTAATGTAGGGGAGGTGAAACAATCGCAACCGCATATTTACAAGTTCATGTCATGACACAGGAAACCTTTTCACCTGTTGCCCAAGCCTGCATACGTATTTATCGCAAACAACAAAACATTCTGGTATTTGAAGATTTTCTGTTAAGTGATGCTTATGGTATGACTTCCTGGATTCCCCTTTATGTGGATGGTAAAAACCCTGTGGAATATCTGGTTGATATACGTATAGGAAACTTTCGTAATTTACAGCAAAAAGTCATCCTGTATGCGAATGAACGAAGTTGTCTATTAACTTTGATGCGTACAAATACCCAAAAAGGCAATACTCATCAAGTGACAAAAGATTGTCTATGCTTTGCCCATGACCCACCTGTTTCTTGTTTCCCTGCCGGTGTTTTTCAACCCGTCATCAGTAAATTAATGCACCTTTTAAGTGAAAAGATGAATCCTACCTCATCTGATGAACAACTTGAGGCTTCCATTATGAAACTGTTGAGCTTGCAGGAACAAGACTCCACAACAGATGAAGGTAGTAAAGCTGCAACTGCCACTTATTGCTTCTATCCTGACCTTTTAGCAAAAGCCGTACACTATTTTAATGCTTATAGTAATCAAAAAAATCCTATTACTGCTCTATCTGATGAGCAGAAAAAAACCTATCGATTACAGTTTCAACAACAATACCATATCATATCCAGCTTTCACCAGGCATTGCCTATCATCGCTAAACAGAATGGTCAATGGAACCATGACAGCATGGAAGCACTTCTTGCCTTCCACAGGTATTGGCATCTTCCTTGCATGGATCATTTGACTCCATTTACGATACAATGGGCATATGAGCTTGCTTTTACCATCATGCAGCATACTGCTGGCTCTTTGCCTTTGTTCACCCCCCTATCCATAGCAACAACAGAACAATTAAACACATTAAAAGAAAAGCTGAACATCTTGCATGCCTATTATCCTACGATTCCTTACTGTGCTATGGAAGATGCTCAAACAACAAGACAAGCCATAAAAAGCTTTCAGCGACTGCTCGGCCTTCCAGTCAATGGCATCCTGGATGAGACACAATGGCAGCTGATAAAGCAGATGTGCAAAGAACTTGAAGTCTATGAAAAAGCGATTTCTCCATAAGCAAGCATAATGAAAAAATAGTGATAAAGATATAAAAACACATTAAAAAAGGAAGCAACATGATCATCCAAAAAATTGCATGATAACATGGACTTCCTTTTTTTTATAAAATCGACATTACGATATTCCATACATACGGAGCTATCATGACGGTGATAATACCGCTGACGCCTATTGCCAAAGAGCTCATCGCACCCTCTACTTTGCCTAACGATAAAGCCTTGGTCGTTCCAATGGCATGAGCGCTAGTTCCCAAAGCAATTCCTTTTGCGACAGGATGTTTGATATGAAAAACACGAAAAACGACATCCGCTGCAACTGCTCCAAAAATCCCAGTAACTAAAATTGTCAATACACTAATAGCAGGTATCCCGCCCAGCTGTGCACTTACTTCAATTCCAATCGGCGTTGTGATTGATTTAGGAACTAAAGAAGCAATGATGTCAGCATCAAAATGAGTTAAAAGACATAAAGATATCGTTGAAATCATGCCAACTAAGATCCCCACACAAATTCCTATCATGATAGGAACAAAATAATTTTTCAGATTATGTAACTGTTGATACAAAGGAACCGCTAAAACAACTGTCGCCGGTCCTAAAAACAGATTGATAATATCGCCACCAAGCTGATAGCTTTCTAATGGAATGTTACTAATCAGCAACACGATAATGATAAGAGCGATGGCAATGAGTAACGGATTCAGAAATAAGAGCTTTGTTTTCTTTTGGATAAATAACCCTATTTCAAAAGCAAGCAATGACAATAAGATGCCAAACATAGGGGTATTGATAAGTTCATCCATGCTTCTTCCCCCATTTCTCCATCACCTGTTGCATGCTCCATCCACTCAACCCCATCGTAATCACTGTAGTCACCATGCAGATTAAGAGGATTGGAATCCAAATATCGGCGATATGATAAAATTTTGCCATCAAAGCAACACCAGCCGGAATAAAGAAAAATGGTAGATGTCCTAACAAAAAATCCGAAACTGTTGCGATCATATCCAGCCGCAGAATACGAAAAGACAACAGTAACAACAGTAACAGCATTCCTACCAGACTACCTGGCAAGGGTAAATGTAAAAGCGTAGACAGACATTCTCCAATATAGCTAATGCCAAAGATGATGATAATTTCACGAAACAATTTCATCGCTGCGCATTCCTTTCTCTTTTATGTGCGTTTGTCCTTTTCTTTGTTCCAACATTCTTTTTATTCATAGTCTTATCTTTCCCTTTTGCTTGTTTGTGTGAAAAATTATTAGCGGATGGACGACGATACGAGATCAAACACTTTGGACCATTGCCAATCAAATCTTCTCTTCCTGCTTTTTTTAATGCTTTGTACACCAGATCATAATTTTGTGGATATGTAAATTGCATCAAGGCACGCTGCATTGCTTTTTCTTCCCAAGTCTTCGCTACATAAACAGGACGCATCGTCTTAGGATCCAAATCGGTGTAATACATACAAGTAGCCGGTGTCCCCGGTGTTGGATAGAAATCTTGTACCTGTTTCGGTGTATAATGGATCTTCTTTAAATAACAAGCCAATTCTATGGCTGCCTGTAAATCGCTGCCTGGATGTGAACTCATCAAATAAGGCACAATATATTGATCCATATGGAACTGTTCATTCTTCTCTTTAAATTTTTCAACAAATTTTAAATAGAGCTCCTTGCGTGGTTTTCCCATTTTATCTAACACAGCCGCATTGATATGTTCAGGAGCTACCTTCAACTGCCCGCTGATATGATATTTTACCAATTCATCAAAGAACTCATCATTTTTATCCTGCATCAGATAATCATAACGAATACCAGAACGAATAAAAACTTTCTTAATTTTAGGTAATTCACGAACGGAACGCAAGATATCCAAATAACGACTGTGATCCACTACCATGTTGCCACAAGGCTTTGGAAATAAACATTCTCGTTTCTTACAGGCCCCAAATTCTCGCTGCTTATCACAAGCTTCTCGTGAGAAATTAGCTGTAGGCCCTCCTACATCATGAATATACCCCTTGAAATTCGGCATCTCGGTTATGCGTTTTGCTTCTTCGACAATGCTTTCCTTACTACGTGTAGAAATTACACGTCCCTGATGATGGGTGATGGCACAGAAAGCACAGGAGCCAAAGCAGCCACGATTGGATACGATGGAAAACTGCACTTCTTCAATTGCCGGGATATAATGATATTTTGGATGGAAGGTGCGTTCATATGGCAAGGAATAGGTAAAGTCCATCTCTTCCTGTGTCAATGGCAATGGTGGTTGATTTTGTACGACATACCAACCATCATAAGGCTCTACCAATACACTTGCCGCAATGGCATCAATATTTTCATGCTGGATATGAAAACTCTTGGCATAAGTGCGCTTATCCGCTTTTACTTCCTCATAGCTGGGCAACAAGATATAATCACTCAAATACTCTAGACTTTTGGTTTTCCAGCAAGTACCGCGTATATAACATAGATCCTTTGCTGCTAAGCCACTTGCCAATGCATCCGCAACCTCAACAATCGTATTTTCTCCCATGCCATACATCAATAGATCTGCCTGTGAATCCATCAGAATACTGCGTCGTACAGCATCATCCCAATAATCATAATGCGATAGGCGCCGTAAGCTAGCCTCAATGCCACCAATCAATACCGGTTTATGTGGAAACAGTCGTTTCAAGATTTGAGTGTATACGATCGTAGGGCGATCCGGGCGTTTTCCCATGACACCATCATCACTATAAGAATCATGATCACGGCGGCGTTTATTTACAGAATAGTGATTCACCATAGAATCAATATTGCCGGCAGATACTAGAAAACCTAACCGTGGTTCTCCAAATTGTAAAAATTCTTCATCCTTATGCCAATCCGGTTGAGCTAAGATTGCACAGCTATAGCCATACGCCTGTAAAACTCTGGTAATGATGGCACAACCAAAGGAAGGATGGTCCACATAAGCATCCCCATTAACATAAACAAAATCTACTTGTTCATATCCCTGTTCCAGCATTTCCTCGCGTGTTGTTGGTAAAAAAGCCATAATAACGCCTCCATCTCTATAAGCCATATAATAGTACCATAGAAGGCATTCATTCGTCACCTCATGAAAGGATTTTTTTGATTATTTTCATGATGCGCGTAATTTAGAAGAAGAAACAAAGGAATGTAGCAGTTTCTATCTTTTCCTTATGATCCAGATATCGCACGGATGCACTTAACTAATTATCAGCCGCTCATACTGTATCCTTTTAATTTTTTAAAACTCATGATCTTCCATTTTAAATTCATGAATCAAAAAACGAATTATGCTTCATAAAGTTTCTAATAAATAATATTCTGCAAATTGTTGATATTTACTTATTTTCAGTATTTATTAGCTATATAACTAACAATCGTAAATCATTAGCTGAATCACTAACAATATACGATCATTAACGAATTAAATTTATATATTTCATAATAAGTTAGCAAAACTAACCTTTTTGTGCCATCTTTAACTTCTCTACTTTCTCTAATTCCTGTAGGATTGCTTTTTCTTTATTACCGTTTGTTGCAGGAGAAGGATTCCAAAATAGAGCCTTTGTATCATAGGCAAATTTTGCTTCTACATAATTTTCTAAATGATCGTTGATATCGTTGCTTTCCATATCTTCAGGTAGCTGATTAGCACCCACATAGGAATCGATATCAATTTCACACCAACAAAATTCCTCACATAGCTGTAACATGCCACGATATTTACAACTGGCTCTATCCATGTAGGTTTGGAATGCAAACAATTTTTCATCCTTATGAAAATAAGCACCTTTCCATACCGCTTTTGGCTCTTGCTGCATACTCTGTAGATTTGATAGTATTTCTGTTTGTATGTTATTGCTGGAACCGACTTCTAAACAGTACCAATCTTTTCCATCTTTTCCAAACAAAGCCCATACACGTTTTTTATCATTACCAATATCAAGATTGTCTTTAATATCCTTTTTTGCGGAATTAATTGTATCTTTCGTAAATCTGCATATACACTTTATATAGTTTAGCTCACTTAAGTTCAACTTCTTACAGGTTTTCTTTATGCTCTCATCCACTTTATTCACCTTCTTTCATTTCCTAACATCGGGCATTACATACTTTGCAATTAAAAATATAAAAATATACTTCTATTATAAGAGGAAATCGTTACGCAATAGCTACAGTAAACAGATTTCCTCATCGTACCATGAAATACCTATCTTACACCATCAGATATTGGGGTGTTTTCGTTTTCTGGTTATTACAATAAGCAGTAGGTATAGCAGTACCACAATAACGAGGCAAACAGGAAGAATCCAGATAGCTCCTGATGGCAATTCATATAAACCAAGATAAACTCCTAACACCTGGAAATAAGGATATTGTAAAATACCATACAAGAGAATAGCTAAAATCATAGCTGCTACAATAATCATGCCTTGATATAAGATATCTCGCTGCAGCCGAATCTTTTTTTGCATACCGATATGTGCATAACAAATATTGCTCATCTTTTGCATAGCTTCATCTGCACGCACATTGGCATATAAAGTCAACAACAAGACAAAACTGCCCATCATTGCAACACTAATCATGACATAGCGTAATTTCAGACTCAAATCGTTATTATTCTCCTGCAAGATGTGTAATACCGTATCGTAGCTATCATAGGCAATGCCTTTTTCCTTTAAAGCAGCTTCAAAAACTTGCTTTTGTGAGCTGCCCTTTAGTTTTAGGATAGTCTTAGGCATTTGTGGATAATGCTCTCTATCTAAAGGACTCATGTTACGACTGGCAAATGCCACATAGCCTTGATTTACGATAGATTCTGTAAAGCCATAGATCGGATATCCATTTACTCGCCATCCCTGTGAGAATTCAGCATAAGTGTCATTAGCAACTTCAGGATGTTTTTTCACATAGTCAGAATACATGATATAGCGATGAAAATCATGTTGGATACGACGTGGCACCATAGTACGCATCTTTTCCATCAATGTTTCGCCACCTTCTGCTCCAACCGGTGGCGGATAAACGCCCTCTTTTACCGGTAGAAAATGCTTTAGACTTCCAGTTAAGGTAATGCGCATGCCTGGATAATAATGAAATTCTACACTATCCCGCGTGCTTTTATCATAAACCATGAATTCCTTATCGATACTGGTAAAACGCTTTGTTTCATCCATAAAAGCAAAGACATCAAAATATTCCTTTTTCAGTTCCATAAAATCATCATAAGCTATCCCTTTATACAACTGATAATCAAATTGTAAGCCAAAGGTAGCCGGCGTATACAAATGCCATAAAATACTTTGCGTCATAAACAGCAGCAAGATTGTTAAAAAGATAATAGCTAAAGAAAGAATATTACGCATGGAAGAAAACGGATGTGTTAAAACTTCTCGCCATGCCATATGCAGACTCTGCCAACGATACCGAATACGATGTGTACGTTTTGTAATATGCACGTCTTTCGCCTTCATCGCATGGGATAGATTTGCCTGGAAACAGGCATGTACTTGCCATAGCATCAAAGCGAGCAATCCGATAAAGAAAAGGATGGTAACCGGCAAAAGATATAACACTGTTTTCGTTGATAAAGAAAATAACAGACGCAAGACATAGTTTTGTTGATGTGCCAACACTAGCTGCAACACGATATCAAAAACAATCAGCAGACCAAGCGCTGCAGCAAACAGCTGCCCATATTCCATTCCATATGCCTTTTGAATATTTTTCTTCATGATCCCATTGGCAATCAAAATATGCAGCTTTTCACGATCTTCGATCAGCTTACGTTTCATAAAGGCAAACAAAACAAATAAACAGCTTACCACCAAGCAAAAGGTAACACTTAAGGATACAAATTGGAAGATACCATCTTGTACATGATTACCATCAATTTCATCCGCAAGTAAACGAAAATCTATCTGAGCGGAAGAAGTACGATCATCATTATACGCATCACTGCGCAGGGCATACTCTTTCTGTGCTGAATAGTCCTTGATTTTTAATTTTAAGATACGCTCATATAGACCTGCCGCCTTTTCAAGACCATACGTTTTCACATAATGACCGTTTATTTGTTCTATGGTTTTCTCATTAACGATACCTACGGCACGTCTGGTAATCTGATAATCCTGAATAGCTTTACTATTCTTTTGATTGGCATAGCCATCATCGTAATTAGGATAATCAAAAACACTTGTTATCGTAAATTTTTCTTTTTCTTGGAAGGATCCAGTAATTTCAATCTCATGTCCTAAAGGTTCAATGCCCTGTTTTCGTAAAGAACGTGCATAGCTTTCCATGACCCCGATTTCATGCCCCTTTAAATCTTTTAAGGGCTTACCTTCTAATAACGGATAATGCGCATCGCTTTTCACGAATCCTTCTAAATAGATAGGAGATGTTTCTTGCATCCAGCTTGTTGAAAAAACGCCATACGGCCATACCAAACTTTCTTCATAAGTGAAGTCTAAGTTGCCATCTTCTTTATACTCTTGCAAAAAATCCTTGATTTCATCATCATATTCTTTATAAAAAATATTGGTCGTGGCTACATCCATCTTATCGATACGTTCTGCCATATTTTGCCCTTTTGTAAACACTGTAAAGGTGATTTGCAAAGATAATAGGGAAAGAAAGAGCAGCAGTATCAGCATAGCATGCAGGAAAGCTTGTTTCTTATGCAAGGTTTTATATACAAGTTTCATAAGCTTAGCGCTCCGTGATTTCCATCACTCGCTGATAGTTAGCTTCTAGATCATCACCGGTAAAGGCTTCATCGCATTCAAATACCCCACTTTCCACAAACACCATTCTTGTTCCATATGCGGCAATTCGCGGACTATGAGTTACCATCAAGATCGTTTGTCCTTGTTTATTCAGCTCACTTAAGATGTTCATGATTTCATCAGCAGTCTGTCGATCCAAGGCTGCGGTTGGTTCATCCGCAAATAAGATCTTTGGTTCATTTACCAAGGCTCTGGCAATTGCACAACGCTGTTTTTCTCCTCCGGATACCTGAGATGGATAGTTATCCTTTAGATGATCAATATGCACCTTCTTCAATAGTTCCATGGCTTTGTCATATGCTTTCGCATCATACTGCAATCTGGTTATAGCCACGTTTTCTAAGATTGTTAAATTATCAATCAAATAATTGTCCTGAAAGATAAAACCAAACTGATGCAAACGCAATTGTTCTAACGCTTTGCCTTTGATTTCATTTAGCTTTGTACCACCAATTTCAATACTTCCCTCATCAATCGTATCAAAACCGGAAACACAGTTCAAAAAGGTCGTCTTTCCACTGCCGCTTTCCCCCATGATGATCATAAAATCACCGGGATTTACATGAATATTAATCCCTTTCAAGATCTCAACGGTCTTATCCTGGGTCTGATAAGACTTTCGTAAGTTTTTTACATCAATCATACTGTTCATCCTTCCTTTTTATGCTGCGCTTTTCCATAAAACAACATCCCTGCACTTAATATGATAACGAAGATTACCATTAGCATAGGCATCATGCTTAACGATGAAGGTAATTCATATACACCAAGATAAATGCCTAATACATTAAAATACGGATATTGTACAAGTATATACAGCAACGCCGTCATAAGAAAGGCTAGAAGCAGCATCAACGCTTCATAAGAAAATTCTTTGCGCCGACGCAAGCTGTTCTTAACACCGATGCGTGCAAAACATGTATACATCGCTTTTTGCTGCGCCTTATCGGCCATGATATTGGCGTATAGCGTAATGGCTAACACAAGGATTTCCATTCCAAAGACAACACTCATGACATATCGCAGCTTCTGGTTCAATTCATCATTATTTTCCTGCAGCATCGCTAAGACGCTATCATAAGAATTATACGTCAATGCACTTTGTTTCATCATCTTTTCCATATCTGCTTTTGCTTTCTCATCCTTGACCTTTACCAACATCTTAGGAAGATATGGATAATGGACTTTGTCAACCGGACTTTTTCTTCGCGATGTAAAAGCAACATAACCTTGATTCATAATGGATTCTGTAAAACCATAAATCGCTGCACCATGAACTGAAAAGCCTTCGACAAATTCGGCATACGTATCATTGGCATATTCAGGATGTTGATTTACATAATCCGAATTGGCGATATATTTATCAAAATCATATTGAATACGCCGCGGCACCATAGCACGCTCTTTCGAATAATCTATCCCATTATGTTTTTCATCCGGTATCCGTGGATAAGAGCCTTCTCGTAATGGAAGAAATTCATCCAAATCTCCGGTTAATACCAAACGCATCCCCGGAAAATAACGAAAATCTACACTCTCGCGTGTACTGCGATCATTTACCATATATTCTTTCATAATACCATTTTCTTCTTTGTTCATCTCTAGAAGTGCATATTCTTTTATATATGGTTTGATTTTTTCATAATCATCATAAGGCATACCCGCAGCTATTTGATAATCAAATTGTAAGCCAAAGGTAGCCGGTGTATACAAATGTGATAAGATTCCTTGCGTCATGGACAAAAGCAGGATCGTTAAGAAAATAACGGCTAAAGAGAAGATATTCCGTATTCCCATAAATGGATCTGTCTGAAATTGTCGCATTGCCATATGCAGTGGCTGAAAGCGATAACTGATGACACGTCGTTTCCGTTTTACCGACAGATGTTTTCCTTTGATTTGTCGAAATAAATTGCCATGGAAGCAGCGATGCACTTGCCAACGAATCATCAGCATTAAAACAATGATGAAAGCAACTAATAAAGGTAACAACCATTTTGCCGTTTCCCATGACATGGTAAATAGTAAGCGCAAAATATAATCACTTTGCTGCTGAAGAACAAGATATGTGAAAAAATCAAAAAGGATTAGATAAAGGATTGCGAATACAAACAATCGTCCATATTCCAGATCATAAGCTCTTTGAATATTGCGTTTGGTAATGCCATTGATGACAAGAATACTTAATTTTTCCTGATCATCTAGCAGTTTCCGCTTTAAAAAGGCATACAGAACAAATAAGCAGCTTAGCAATAAACATGCCGTTACACTCATTGACACAAAACGGAAGATAGTATCTTGTACTCGATTGCCATTTAATTCATCCGCCAATAAACGAAAATCTGCCGATGACATATAATAGGTATCTAAAGCATCCTGGCGAAATTCATATTCATCCTGCATATCATAACTATCAAAACGTACTTTTAACATCGTACTGAAGGCCCCTGTCGCACCTTCTCCTTTGGCTTTGATAATCTCATTACGTAAGTTTTGCAAAGTTTCTTGTTTTACGATACCAACAGCCGGTGGTAAGATTTGATAATCTTTTATTGCGTCTTCATTTTTATGATTCACATAGCCATCTTCATAGTTTGTATAATATAGGATGCTTTCAATTTGAAAGGTATGCGCATTTCCCATATCATCTTGAATACTAATTTGATGATGCAAGGGTTCTATGCCTTGTTTTCGTAAAGCATTGGCATAGCCGTTCATAACGGCAATCTGATTACCCTTTAATTCTTTGCATGGCTTTCCTTCTAACAAAGGGTATGCATCATCACTTTGAATATAGCTTTCTAAATATAATGGAAATTTTGACTGCATCCAGCTAGTTGAATAAGGCAGGTATGGCCATGCACTACCTTTTTCATACGTGAAGTTAAATTTACCTTGTTCCTGATATTCTTTCAGATACGTATCAAAATTCATCGAAGGACTGCTGAAGATGGTTGTTGTGGCAACATCTAAATGTTCAATACGTTTTGCCATGCTTTGATTCTTCGTAAAAACCGTGCAGGTTACTTGTAAAGACAGCATAGATAAAAACAGCAGTACGATCAATAAGCCATGTGTAAACATCTGTTTCTGATGCAACGTTTTATATACAAGTTTCATAAGCTTAGCGCTCCGTGATTTCCATCACTCGCTGATAGTTAGCTTCTAGATCATCACCGGTAAAGGCTTCATCGCATTCAAATACCCCACTTTCCACAAACACCATTCTTGTTCCATATGCGGCAATTCGCGGACTATGAGTTACCATCAAGATCGTTTGTCCTTGTTTATTCAGCTCACTTAAGATGTTCATGATTTCATCAGCAGTCTGTCGATCCAAGGCTGCGGTTGGTTCATCCGCAAACAAGATCTTTGGTTCATTTACCAAGGCTCTGGCAATCGCACAACGCTGTTTTTCTCCTCCGGACACCTGAGATGGATAGTTATCCTTTAAATGATCAATATGCACCTTCTTCAATAATTCAATTGCTTTTTCATACGCTTTCGCATCGTATTGCAAACGAGTAATCGCTACGTTTTCTAAGATTGTCAGATTATCGATTAAATAATTGTCCTGAAAGATAAAACCAAACTGATGTAAACGCAATTGTTCCAACGCTTTGCCTTTGATTTCATTTAGTTTTGTGCCACCAATTTCGATACTTCCCTCATCAATCGTATCAAAACCGGAAACACAATTCAGAAACGTTGTCTTTCCACTGCCGCTTTCCCCCATGATGATCATAAAATCACCGGGATTTACATGAATATTGATACCTTTCAAGATTTCAACGATCTTATCTTGCGTCTGATAAGATTTTCGCAAGTTTTTTACATCAATCATATTATATCTCCCTTCCACGATGTCTTCCGATAACCAATAACAGCAAGACACCGCCTGCACATAACAAGGCCATTAGCCATGGCATTATTGAATATGCGGATGGCAACGTATATAAACCTAGATAATCACGCAAAATAGCAAAATAAGGTAGTTTGAATACCGCATATAGCAATAACCCCAGCAAGAACGCCATAACCAGCAAAATAATTTCATGCAACAGCAATCGTTTCTTTTGCATGTTTCTTTGCCAGCCCAGTTTTAACAGATAGCCTTCTTCCCGACGTTTTTCTTCGATGTCACTTTGGACATTTGCATACATCGTCATACAGCCAACTAAGATCGTTAAGCTGGCAACTCCTGCCATAATAGCAAATAAGCGTGCTTGTAAGGCATTGTTATTCTCCTGCAGCACATCTAAGATATCCTTGTAGCGAACATAAGTGATTCCTTGTTGCTTACATGTCGTTTCAAAAGTAGCTGCTTGCTTTTCATCCTTTAAGCGTAGCAATGTCGTTGGAATTTCCGGATACCAATAGGTATTTAAAGGTCTTCGCTTTGCGCGAAAGAATGTAATATACCCATTATTGATAATGGATTCTGTAAAGCCATGTAACTGGGATGCGGATAAGTAATGATTAAGACTATACTCTACATAAGTTTTCGTACGTAATGTATCATCCTGTGCCACCTTTTTATCTTGCATGGTGTATAAGCCAAAATCATGTTCTAAACGTCTGGTCGTCATGCCATATTGTAACTCAAAGGCACGCTCACCTAAGTGCTGCTCATTGGCTTCCTGTGGATAGGTTCCCTTTCGTAAAGGAAGAAATTTATCCAAAGGTCCATCCATGATCATCAATAATCCCGGATAATAATGATAGAGATTTTCATCGCGATTGCTGCGATCATCGACCATAAAACAACGATAGACACTGGTATCTGCACTTTCCGCAGCGACAAACACGAAATCTTCATCCAGATATGTTTTTTGCAGCTTTGTAAAAGATGAAAAGGAGATAGGTCCTTTTAACATATAATCGAAAGATAAACCAAACGTTTCTGGTGTATATAGATGAAATAAGATGGTAGAAGTACCACTTAATACCAGCAAGGTCACAAACACGAAGGCCAAAGAAACGACACTGCGCAGGCTGGAAAATGGAGTGGTTACGATATCACGCAACGCCATTTGTAAGCTTTGATAGCGATAGTGTATGCTCTTATGATGTTTCAAATGCAAAGAGCGCGAGCGTATTGCCGTTACCAAATTGCCTTTAAAACAGGAACGAACCTGCAATGTTACCTGAAAGAGCAAGGCTGCTAAAAATAACAGTGTACTGCCAATGATCAAGAGCCATCCTTTCATTGATAATGTAAACAGCAATAATAAATCGTAACGGTTCAAGACATGCAGAAACCATTGCATCATAAACAGAAGGATAAGATGAATGATAAAGGCCTGTAAAAAGATTTGTACGATTTCCAGCAAATAGGCATTGCGGATATTCAAACGGCGAACCCCATTCATAAACATTAAGCTTAATTTTTCCTGATCCTTTATCAGCTTCCGTTTCATAAAAGCATAAAGCACAAAGCAAGAGCTGATTAGCATACAGATGGTAACGCATAGCGATACAAACTGAAAGATCCCATTCATGATTTTATTGGCATTCATCTCTTCTGCTAACAGACGGAAATCAGGATAGGAAGCCATCTCTCCGGTAATATAGGTATAATCCAGATACATGCGTGAACGTAGGTCATATTCATCCTGCTCATGATAATCATGAAAGCGTATCTTTGCCATGGCATTGCCATAGATAGAGGCTTTTTCCAGCTTCTTGATTGTTTCATAATTTCCAATTGCAACGGCTGGTTTGGCAATCGTGAACATATCGACTTTATTAATATCGTTTTGTCCGATATACCCTTGGTTATAGTTGGGATATTCCATGATGGAAGCAATCACAAAGGAATACGTTTTTCCATTGGATGGATCTTTGATGACTTCCTTATGACCAAGTACCTGGATGCCTTTATCTTCCAGCTGTTTGGCATAGCTTTGGGTGATGGCAATTTCATTTCCTATTAGCTTTTCTAGAGGTTTGCCATCCAATAAAGGATAGTTAGCATCACTTTTCACATAGCCTTCAATATACAAGGGGAAAGATCCTTGGATAGAGCTTCCTGGATATGGGGCATACGGAAAGACGCTTGTCTTTTCATAATAGTCAAAGCAATGCTCTTCTTTCTGTATGACATCCAAAAACTTGTACATTCCTTTTGGTGAATCGGAAATGATTGCGGTATGTGTGGCATGCATCTGATCAATGCGTGCTACGATAGAATCACTACGCGTAAAGACACTAACGCTGATGGATACCGATAACATGGCAAATAACAAAAGGATCATCAATAGAAACTGCTGAAAACGCTGTTGATAATGCAGCGCTTTATATATACATGCGATTTTTGAAAAACACCCTAACCGTAACAGGAAAGGTGTCTTTGTGTGTTCCCTCTTTTTCATATGCTCATTTCCCTTTTCTTATATTGTAGCACAACATGATGGTTTTTTCATAACTCTTTGAAAATTTTCAAAATAATTTTGTGAGTTTACAAAAAAAACAGCGAGTGCTGCTATAAAATCTTTTCTTCATACCGATAAAATATCAGGGGCAAAAGAATGCTGTATTTGATTGGATAGAATATTGTATCGTAAAAGCCTTTTTCTCGTATTCATTTTATAACCAATCTTGAATCTAGAAAAGAATAACCAATGCGCTCTTCTGCATCAATTATACAATTACTCTTATCGCTTTTTCTTAACACCATACACATTTTTCATCTGCTCTTATTGTAAGATATCTTTTTTCTTAAAATACCAGATACAACCAACAATCGTAATGAGTGATAAAGCAATCACGAAAAGATAGCCATAGCGCCATGTTAATTCCGGCATAGTCGTAAAGTTCATGCCATACCATCCAACAATCAATGTAAGAGGTAAAAAGATGATGGTTACGATCGTAAAAACATACATCATACGGTTTAGATTCAAATCATATTGTGACTGCTGCAATTCGCGTACTTGTATGATGTAATCTTTTAGCATTTGCACGCTTTGTTCATAGCGTTGCACACGATCGGCAAAAATACGAATATGATGCAACTGATCTTTTTGAAATAGATCATTTTCATCTTGTTGCAACTCCTCGGCGATATCCATCATTTGCGCAAAGTAATGTGACAGCATCGTGATTTCACGACGAATCTTCATGATATTGGCAGTCATCGTCACCTTTTGCATACTCAAAATATCTTCTTCCATCTGCATGATTGTATTCTCAATAGATTCAAATAGAGGATGCATAGGTGCCAAAACACTTTCTAAAAGAATAGCCAAAACATGTTCTAGGCTATAACTGGTGTTTGGTATTAACTCTAACCTGTGTTGAAATCGCTGCAATGCTTTTTCATCTTCACAAACTAGTAAGATGAGGTTCTTTTTAAAATATACACCAATATGAATAAAAGAAAGTTCTTCATCCTGTTTTATAATTTCATGCACAAGACCAAAGCAATAACCAAAATAAGCATCTAACTTATTAACCGTATGCTGATGATGTTCTTTCAATTCCCGCAATGTCTGTGGGGCAAAGCCAAAATGGGCAAGTAATGGTTCCATTTCCGCCATGCGATATACGCCTGCACATAACACGGTATCATTGACATCATCTAGTGTAATAGGAATCATTTTTTGTTCTAATCGATACAGCATATTGACACCTCATTTCTGATATGAATATAAGAGCATAGCACTAAATAATAAGACGATTCCACTTCCCTGCATTCCTGTACACGATTCTTGCAAGATTAGAAAAGATAGTAATATAGCAGTCAACGGATCGAGATAACTATATAATGCACTACGTGCTAAAGCTAAGTGAGCCAATGCATGAAAATATAAATAATACGCCAATGCAGTATGAACAATACCAATGCATAACAACCAGGGAAGTTGGGCTAACGATATATGTAACATGGTGGTATCTTTACTTATTACTAAATATATGCCAAGTAGGATGGCCGCAATCGATAACTGCCAACTTGTCAATAATAATCCAGGCATTGGCTTTCGAAAACGTTGTAGTAATAAAATCATTGCATAACAGAAAGCAGCACATAATCCCATAATCACACCACGTAAGTTAAATGCACTTTGTGGTTGCCATGAAATGAGAATACAGCCAATCAAGGTTAATATAAAACACCCTATTTGACGTTTGGTAAGTGGCTCATGAAAGAATATAAAAGATAATAACAAAGCCAATATAGGAGCTGTATAATACAGCATGGTTGCTATGGACACACTGACATAACGATAGCTTTCAAATAAAAAAATCCAATTACCGGCTAACGCAGCTGCAGATAGCACCATAAGCTTTCTTTCACCTTTCGCTAAAGAATGCGTCTGTCGTTTAAAAAGGAGCATAATTTGCAATACGATAGCTCCCAACAAGGTTCTTGAAAAAGCTATGGTGGCACTGGATGTTGCTACATTGCGTACAAATGGAGCAAGTGTGCCAAAGATGATCATTGCTAAGATCATCTCATAATCACTACGTTGCAGTCGCTTAAACATCCATAAATCCTTCTAAAGCATGATAGACGATATATTCTGCATAAGTATCCATTGCACAATATTGTGTTAACTCCTCATAGATTTGTTGTTTCTTAGTACCTTCACTTTCTTGATACTCCCGCCATTTTGCTACCGCATCTAATCCATAAGAAATGGCCAAATCTTCATAATGATAAGAACTGAAAATCGGCACCAACGTCTTTAAAGAAAACAGACCTGCCATACGTACATCATAAACATTTCCGGTGGAAAAAGGCAGGGATAAATCCACCATGCGTTCCCATATCTGCATCAAAGCTTTTTCATATTGCGGAAACTGTTGGGCCAATTGTACCAAGCGCAGTTTCTCAGCCCCCTCCATATTATAGACTAAAATCGTTCCCGTTTTCGGTACACTTGCTAACAAAGCTTCTATAAAGGCAAGGCGACAATCTTTCTCACCGATAAAACCAGTATGTTGTAATGTCTTTCCTTTTTCCTCTTCAACATGGAGGCTGAACTGAAAGGTCAAAACATCAAAAGGCTTCATTCCTTCATAAGGTGGAAAGGCATACGTTTCCCATTCAAAATCCAGATAAGAAAGGGGATAACTGATATGATCTTTGCGCCAAGTTTTTAAGGCGGCAACATCCACATACAGCCCGCCATATGTATCCGCCATGATCTGGGCATATTGATGGCGTGTTCCTTCAATACGATCAAGATCGGCATCCTTTAAACGTTGGATTCCCTCTTCTTTCATCGCATATTTATGCTGTGATTGAACTAGATTAGTAATAGCGCCAGGTTGACTTTCTTCTTGAAAACATTCTTTATAAAAAGAACATTTATTTCCTCTAGTACAAAACGATGTCCGCTTTGGTTTTATCTCATCCAATGCATCTAATATACGCATATTCTCAAGCAATGGGCGAATATCTCGCAGTTTCATTTGTACAAGCTGAAAAATATTTTTACCAGGGCGATTATGTGAATTATAAAAATGATCACTGATGGTAAGTAATGCATGTACATCTAATGTTTTTCCCCGTATATACTCCGCATTCAAATGAATGGCATAGATTTCATCTATTCTAATATCCAACAATTGCAACACCGCAATGATATCGGCGATATATTGAGCTTCCTGTTCCTTAGGGTAACAGCTGCGATAACTCATATACAGGATGGTCTTACCTTCCTCCTGTATAAGTACAGGAACTTTGATACGTAAATCTTCATATGCAAAACGGGCATTGACCAATGGCTTTTTCTCTGCGAAAGCCTGCAACGCTAAAGCAGGATCATCATTTGCCTGTCCTTCAAAACAATCATTTGGCAACAACAGACGTTCTTTCATCAGCGAAGTCATACTTTCTGTATATTGCACATAAGGAGTAAATGACTTTTGAACTCTTCTACTTAACCAAAACAAACGTTCACAACGTTCCATCTTTTTTATATCGGTAATATGATACATTTTATTTCTCCACACTTTCTCTATCTTGTATTATATCATAAGTTGGAACCTTCGTTTCATGATATTGTCGAAACATGTCTTCTACAATATGTTTTAGTTCCGCTTTTAAAGAGAGGGGTTTTCTTACTTCGACCTGATTACCCAAAGATAACAGAAACTGCATAGCTGGAATTTTCCCTTCCATGATCGTTGTGAAATGTAAAACATGTTCATCTATCCATTCACCTTTCGGATCGATGCCAATCATTTTTTCACTTACTAACAAAGCACTCTCACCATGTATCAATACATCCAATTCATAAACCTCATTACGAATAAGACCCTTTTTGCCAATATGCTCACTTACTTGAAAATCAGCATCCCGCTGAAATTTCACATCACTTACTTGCACTTGTTTCATACGCTCTTCACTAAACTTAAAATTTCGATAATCCTTTGCCTTCAATGAATATGCTAAACAATAATAGCTCCCTGCATCGTTCAAGATTTCATATGGATGAATACGTACCTTTTCAAAATTTTTAGCATGCATTCCTTTATATACAATATCAACAGCAAGTTGATCATTACGAGCACCATCCATTCGCATGATAAATTCCTTTAACATTGGATTAAGTAATGGGGTATTGCCCTTCACATAAATACCGCCTTCCTTTTTTTCCATAGTAAGCGTTGCCATTAATTTATCCATCGCAGATAAAAATTGTGGCAACAGCAAAAAATCATCATGACTCTTCATATAGCTGATCGCCTCACTCACCGCCTTAACCTCTTCTTGCCGTAAACCGACAATTGGAAAAAGACAGGATGCATCCAGCTGATAACCGCCATATTTGCCGGTCGTGCTAATGATGGAATAGCCTGCCTCTTCAAGTTCTTTGCGATATTCGGATACATTGCGAATATTTGTATCTAATAATGTCGCTAATTCTTCTCTTGATAAAAAACCTCTTGCTTTTAATAATTGCAACATTTGAATACAGCGTGCACTGCGTTTCATTTCCTCTCATCCTTCCCATTAGGAACGTATGACCTTTGGATGATAGTCCAATGGACTATAGCGGGATGGAAAAGAACCAAAAACCGGTTCAACTTCTTTTTTCTTTGGTACGATACCTTTGGGTGCTAAAGCCGCCACGACTTCACCTATTCCATTTTCTAACGCAAAACCTAATGCCTCTTCCGTGTGATATGCTCCTGCTTCTAAAAATGCCAGAACAGCATCTACATTACGCGTATAGACAGCATGTAATAAGATGGGATAGCCATTGAAAATCCAATTGGGATCCGCCCCAAAATCTAAAAGTTCCTTGATTCTTTCCGTTTCCTTGTTCCAAACTGCATTTAATAATTCCTTTGCCATTTTTCTCTCGTTTATCATATAGCCTCAACCTCTTTCCTTATCTTTACGGCTATATCATAAACCACATTGTTACATTATTTGTGTAATAATATAAAAATAGTATAAACTTTTTTTATTATCTGTACAGCAAAAAAATCTTCCTACAATTCATATATAGAAAGATTTATTTTATATTTACTTAGTTTTCATTTTGTCCTGCAGCATTGGTTCCATTGGTATTGTTGGCATTTGTTTTACCATTATTATTCACATCACCATTTTGATTCCCACTTGTCGTATTACCGGCATTGGGATCGTTTGTTTTGGCATTTCCATATGCACCATCACTTGTTGGCGTATTGGTCGTATCTTTGGCGCTTGTTCCTGCATTTACTCCACCACTTGTATAACCATCAAATGTTGTTAAGACATCGTTCATATCAGCATTTGGGTCATATAACAGTAAGAAATTTCCATTTACTTTTGCTCCATACTCCATTTCTTTATTTTTGATATTTACTCGTACTTTACCTTTTTCTCTAGCCTCTTTTAAGACTTTTTTCATGTTTTCATCATTACTTTTTACACGATATAGATAAGCTGTTTTGCCATTCACCTCAAAGCTTTTTCCTTCATATGCCGCAAATTCCATATTTTTGATTGGCTGCATATTCTCAAGCTCAACTTTTTTGTTATTGAAGAAGCTCATGACATTGTCAATGCTGTCATCAATATCATTTTTTACATCATTTGCAACATCACCGGTATCACTTTGATTTTCCTTACCAGTGGTTTCATTGTTATTACTGCTACAGCCTTGTAATATACCTGTGAACAGAAATGCTGCCAGCAATACTTTCATTGTTTTTTTCATTACTGATTCCTCCTTGTCAATCTTTAGTATGCACAGGGCTTTTTACTTTATTCCTCAAGCAGCCATGGATATTTATTTCGCAATGCTTCTATCACACGCAATGCAGAAACATGTTTATCTTTAACCTCTAACATGATATCAACTTCCTCTTTTTGTAAATCTTTGCAGAATTCCAAAAATGTCTCTATGTCAATAGATGAGGCATGGGCACCGGCACGTTTTAACGGATCCTGTTCGCTGTAATGCATCTTCATGCGCCCATCAACGGATTTCCAAGTCTGCTTTACCAACGCTAGACATTGTTTTTCATTAAGATTGGTAAGAGATGGATTTAATTTATGATGCAAATTATCGAAGACCACCGGTATCTGGATTTTTTCCGCGATCCATAAGACATCCTCTAATGTATAATAGCGATCATCATTTTCAATGATCAAACGTCGTTTGATTGTCTCATCCAATTCTCGATATTCTGCCATAAAACGTTTCATCGCTTCCTGTTTATCGCCATATACCCCACCCACATGTAACACCATCTTATGCGTGGCATCCTCACATAAAAGATCCAAAAGCGCACAATGATATTGTAAATCAACTATCGCTCTTTGTACCACTTCCGGATTAGGAGAATTTATAATCGTATATTGTCCAGGATGCATAGAAACCCGCATATCATAGCGTTTAATTTGTTCTTGTAAGAAAGTAAAGGCTGACTGAAACAAAGTCTGCCAGTCAACACTGTTGATAGGACTAGAGCCAAAAGGTATGATGTCTGAACTAATGCGAAACATTTTAATTCCCTGTTGATGATTATATGTCAGAATATTTGATAAAGCGGTTAAATTGTGATCTATCAGTTCTATTAAACGCAACTCACTCGCATTTTTTGCGATACAGCTACGCATTTTTGTATCATCCTGTAATGCCAGTGTACAAGCATATCCAATTTTCATCTTATCACCTATTGTTAGGATGGCTCTTGTATGGCCCACTATTCTTGTCAAAATTCTTTGTTTCCTGTATGATAATACCAAATAGAAAGGTGATTACAATGAAGAAGAAATATATCTTTTTTGATATTGATGGTACATTAACCGACAATGCTACTAAAAAAATCGTACCTAGTGCTCAGAAAGCACTAGATGAGCTGCAAAAAAACGGACATTTTGTGGCGATTGCCACAGGGCGTGCACATTATAAGGCACGACCCTTTATGGAAAGCGTCCATCTGCATAACATGGTTTGTTGCGGAGGAAATGCACTCGTAGTAAACGATGAACTTATCCAAAACATTCCCTTAGATCGTGAACAAAGTATTACCTTATATCATCAAGCAATCAATGCTGGATATGGTGTATTAGCAATGCTAGATGATTCTATTGACCTTTATGGGATAGATGACACGTTTGTAAAACAATGTGGAGAACGTCAAGAACCTACACGCTATGTGTATGATCAAAACTTTCGCATTGAGGATGCAAAAGATATTTATAAACTATATATCTCCGTACCTATTGATGAAGAAGATCGCATTCCTTTATTAAAAGAAGTCGGCCAACTCCGCTTCGTCGATGCTTACTTAACAATTCAACATGACCGAAAAAAAGATGGTATTATAGACATGTTGCGCTATATTGATGGAAAAGCTGAAGATGTTGTTGTATTTGGTGATGATACAAATGATTTGGTCATGTTTGATTCACAATGGACAAGTATCGCGATGGGAAATGCTAAAGAAGTCTTGAAGAAAAAAGCGGATTATGTGACAGATACTAATACACGTGATGGAATATGGAAGGCTTGTAAAAAGTTTGGGTGGATTGCATGAGACATGAGAAACAAACAACAGATGTTTTGTATGTACAAGACTGTTATCTTCGTTTGCTACGAAAAGAAGATGCCGCCATGTATTATGAGAAAGGTTTTGCGCAAGAAGATGAGGAAGTGAGACGTTTTACCGGAACGACACAAACGTTTAGCAAAAAGATGATCTACGATTATGTCGAACGTATTGCTGAAGCTGATGATCGCTATGATTTTTTAATATTTACATATCAAGACGAGTTAATTGGGGAAGCTGTTTTAAATGACATTGATTGGGATGCTAACATGGCTGGTTTTCGAATTGCTTTATTTTCAAGCACACAAACAAATAAAGGCATCGGTAAACAGGCCGTAAAAGCTGTTACGGATTTTGGATTGTATACCTTACAGCTTCATCGCATTGAACTGGAAGTGTTTGATTACAATCCTCGTGCCCAACATGTGTATGAATGTTGTGGCTATCAGATAGAAGGACGAAAAAAAGATGGCTTATATTATGATGGCAGTTATCACGATATTCTTATCATGGCTATCCTTCATCCATAACAACCACTATGAAAATAAAAAAACATCCAGATAGGGGATTCGCTTGGGAATATCAACGCTTACCAGTACAGACCTTTCTATTTGGATGTTTTTTATATCTTTATCGCTTACTAAGAACTTAACAAATACTTTTTGACGGATGGTCTTGAACTAAGAAATCCGGTTTTTTCATATCCCATAAAAACCAACCAAACAGTAACACACCTTTAAAAATGGAGCTTATGGTAATGGCCCACCAAACACCGTTTAAACCAAGCCCATTTCCCAGCAACATTGCCAAAGGTATACGAGCGGCCGTCAAGGTTACGGATATAATCGAAGGTGGCAATGTCCTACCTAAACCATTAAAAGCACCGGCAGTAGTAATTTCCATACACATAAACAATTGGGAGAAACCTAAGATACGTAAATAATCTACGCCCATCCAAATGACTTTTGGTTCATTGATGAAAATCTGAAAAATAAACTGCGGAAATAAAAGCAATATCAAATTACAAAGGATGCCCCAGCTTATCATCAATCTCATAGACAAACGATATCCCTTGCGAATACGCTGTGCATTATGCGCACCATGATTTTGAGCTACAAAGCTATTTAAAGCAGCGGCATAGCCTTCCGCACTCATCCAAGAAATGGATTCTATCTGTGAGCCAACCTTTTGCACTGCAACGGCTGCATCACCCCAACCGGCAATAAAGCGTGCTATCACCATAGAGATGCTGCTAAACAACATACTTTGTAATCCAATAGGCAGCCCAATACGAAATATTTCCTTCATTTCTTCCTTGTGTATATGTGAAAGAATATGTACTTGTAAAAAAATAAGTGTATCTTTTCTTATTGCCATGAGAAATAATAGACAAACAATCATTTGGGCCATTACTGTAGCTATAGCTGCCCCACGCACTCCCATCGCCGGTATCCCACCAAAACCAAAGATAAAAATAGGATCTAAGAGGATATTCATGAGCAATCCCAAAGCGGTCACTATAAAGGAAGTCTTAGAATTTCCCATGGCTGTCAAAATACCCGTGAATATCTGATTAAGAAATGAGAAAATCACCAGGCCACAGGTGATGATTAAATAACTTTGTGCATCGCCTGCTACCTGTGCACTGTTTAATTTAAAAAAGCCAATCATTTGCCGTGAAAAAACGACCGTGACAAAACCAAATGCCAATGCGAAAACAATGCCCATCTGTATGGCACTTTGGGCATAACATGCTGCCTTGTTTTGATCTTGTGCGCCTAAAGAATGTGCAACTTTGACCTGAGCACCCATCTTGGCTAAGGTGACTAGGCCATTGGAAAGCCACATGAACATACCGGCAGCACCGACAGATGCCACAGCATTTGCCCCGATTCTGCCAATCCATAACATGTCGGTAAGATTATATGCCATTTGTATCAAACTGGTTGCCATGATAGGTAGTGCTAATGAGCTTAATGCCGGAAGTATCGCACCATCTAACAAATTTACATATTTCTTCATTATATCCCTCAATTCTATAGTGTGGTTATAGTACCATACCTAGAAGGTTTTTAGCAATTCTTATACTGGAATTATTATCACAGGTGATGTCTTATAAGAACTTCATCGATTTCCTATGAGCTTCTTTTCATGAAAACGATTGAGGATAAAATAAAGCATGCATAGCTAAGAAATTCTTAAACTAGCATGCTTTGTGCGATTACTGTTTATCAGTTTATATTTGCATCAGAAGGCAAAGCGAATTGCACGATAGCTTTAAATAAGTCCCCATCTACTTCAATATGGAATTGACCATTTTGAATCTCCGTAAAGCTTTTAACGATTGCCAAGCCTAAACCACTTCCTTCTCCATGACGAGAAGAGTCACCTCGTTGAAAACGTTCGACAATTTGCGTTTCATCAAAATTTAATGGTTCCGCGGATATATTTTTCATGGTGATTATCACCGTTTCATTTTCTGCTTTCACCATCACATAAACTCTTGTATTGGCCAATGCATACTTCCCGATATTGATAAATAAATTTTCAAAAATTCGCATGGTTTTATCGCCATCTAACGCAACCAAATATTGTTCTTGATCAAAGCTAGTAATGACCTGTAAATGCTTCTCTTGTAATAATTCACTACATTCAGCTTGTGCTTGTTCGATTAATGCTTTGACATCTAACTCCATAAGATTTAACTGAATGTTTCCACTATTAACTTTACTAACCTCAAATAAATCTTCAATCAGACGACTTAAACGCTGTGTATATTGAGCAAGCATTTGTACATATTGTGTTCTTGTTTCTTCTGACAATGTCGTATCTTGCAACAATTCAACATAATTTCGCATACCGGTCAATGGTGTTTTTAAATCATGTGATACATTACTGATAAGCTCCGTTTTCATTAACTGCGATTTTGTTTCTTCACGCACAGCTTTTTCAAAACCACTGCGCACTTGGGTTAATTCCTGTTGTAGTTCTTTAAATACACCATCTACATGTGTATATTCATAATCAAAACGTCCTTCTTCCATCGCCTTTGCATTCTCTAGTAATTCTTGATACTCTAATTTTACCTCTTTCAACTTATCACGCAGCCAAAAGAAAAGAGCAATTGTATATCCAAAGGAAAGGATGATACCAAATCCCTGCAAGGAACAAAAGATAATAACGATTAGCAAATTTATCAATAGCAGTTTGATCAAACTCTGATTCAATTTATCTAGTTCTACATCTGCTAAAGCATTAACATAATGCTTAAAACGCCGAATGATACTGCCAATGAAGGTGCCCTCTTTCAAATAGCGAATCACACCATGGGCAATTATATACTTTAGCAAAAAGAAAATGATTGATAAATAAGCAAATAACAACATCCATGCCGCAAGGTTCGCAAGTAGGCTTATGCCATCCCACATTTCATATCGTAACAATATTTCAGCCAATAAGCCATTCATCGTATAATTAGAAAGCACCACTACACCCATGCAGCCAAAGGTAATCAGGCAACAGGCTAAAATGGAATTGATTTCAAACTTGATTTGCACAAAAATTTTGAACGGTTGACATTGTTCTACGATACGAATCGGTACTAGAAGTATGAATAGAGCTAAAATACAAGCACCTACTCCCATAGCGATAAACACGTAAGGAGTATATTCATATCTGTCATAAATTGTATCATAAACATACATACCATTATTTGTTAATTTCTCAGGGATGCGTATAACAACTGTAAAATCATTACGAAAAGAAACCTTTGCATCATTTTTTTGATCATATAAGGAAGGATCCCGGATAAACGTATTCATACAATCCACCAAATAATCTTTAGCACCATTCGTATAGTTACCAAAATCTCCGCTCAGCTGTAAAGAACCATCTTTCTTAAAAGTTCCTATGCCATAAAACATACTATCATTTTCACTTAAATCATCCTTGACATTCGCTGCTAATCGTTTTTTTGTATTTGCATCATAAACGATATATTGTACATTTTCATCATTTTGGAAACAGGAGACTGCTCGATCCATCAAGCTTATATACTCATCTTCAAAATGACTTTTTTCAGGAAAATTTGAAAACCTTGGATAGGACCATTGTTCATCCGCAAATTGATTCATACTGAGTGCATAGAAGAACAATTCATCTCCCAGTACATTCTGAATGGTTTTATGCATATTCTCTTTATCCATTTTAGATGATGGATAAAAACTGCATATAGTTATGCTGATCACACTGAGCAACATGATCCATACACTTAAAAATATTCTTTTTTGCTTCATGCTTTTCACCTATCCTTTTTCAATTTTATATCCTACGCCCCATACCACTTTCAAATATTGTGGCTGACGAGGATTCACTTCAATTTTTTCACGCAATTTACGAACATGTACCATGATTGTCTCTGTATTGATGGCTTCTTCTTCCCATACTTGCTCATAAATCTGTTTTGCAGAGTACACTCTTCCTGCGGATTCCATCAACAATTGAAGAATAGCAAATTCTTTCGGAGTCAATTTGACACGCCTGCCATCTACATATACATCCTTTGTATAGGTATCGAGTTCTAATCCGCCGACACAGAAACGATGGGGATTTTTCTCTGTTTTATCTTGTTTGGATGCTGTTTGTAGCGATAATATTTGTTCATACCGGCGCAATTGAGAACGCACACGTGCTAATAATTCCATTGAGCCAAAAGGTTTTGTGACATAATCATCCGCTCCTATATTTAAACCATTGATTTTATCGATATCCTCTGATTTCGCGCTTAAAAAAATCACCGGGAAATCATAGTTTTTACGCAATTCCATCGTCATAGTGATACCGTCCATGATCGGCATCATGATATCTACGATTGCCAAATGTACATCATTGGTATGAATCAAGTCAAGTCCTTCTTTTCCATTTTCCGCTAACAACACTTGATAGCCCTGATTCTTTAGATATATTGCGATTGCCTCGCGGATTCCTTGTTCATCTTCAACAACTAATACGGTATGTTCCATATGTTTCAACGCCCTCTCTTATTTACTTGTTCTATTTTAACCGATTTCTATTCACTTGGAAAGCTTAGATATTCCTATGCAGAAGAAATCCTGCAAACGTGCATACCGTACAGATGCAGTATACAAATAGTTCCATCTTATCCCTCCCACCGTTTTTGTTGCTGTATCATATAGCGCTGTAAGGTGGTTTTTATCATAAAGCCAACTGCCATTGCCAATACGATACCATCCATTGTATCAATCGTTCTTAAAAAGGGGGTAGATGCAATGATGATACATAAGGCAATCGTAAACAGTATACAGATGATGGCAAAACTAATTTGTTTTCTTTGTTTTTTCATCTTCATCTCCTCTTTCTTACTGTTATCAGTATGAAGGATAGTTCTTATCAACTGTTGAAATAAAATCTTAAAAATTTCTAAACAATGACATAACGAAGATGAATTATGATACTTCCTTGCGTTTTTATTATTCTCCATCAGCTAGAATCCTTGTATGAACGTAAAACCAACCTAAATTTCGGTATCATAGATTAGATTACTTAAAAGACCAATATTAAATTCAATCTCATATAAAAAAAGACACAACAAGTAATTTGTTTGTATCTTTCTTCTTACTATTTAAACGCATTCTTGAATTTTTCAAATGGACTTTCATGATCTTTACGATTACGTATCTTCTCATATAATTCCTTCTCTTCACGAGAAAGCTTTTTAGGTATTTCAACTGTGATTTCCACATACTGATCACCTTGCGAACCTCTAGGTGATTTTACACCCTTACCTTTCAAGCGGAACTGTTGTCCATATTGTGTACCTGCCGGTATGGTTAATTCTACATCACCATACACTGTTGGAACATCAATCTTACAACCTAACGTCGCATCAATCGCACTGATTGGTACACTGATTCTTATATCATTGCCATCACGGACAAACTGATTATGACGAGTAACTAAGATTTCGATATATAAATCACCATTAGGACCGCCATTTACACCACGTTCACCTTTGTTTGGCACACGAACCTGCTGACCAGATTGAATACCTGCCGGAATCTTAATATCCAGCTTTACACGCTTATGCTCATAGCCTTTTCCATGACATTTTGGACATTTGTGGGCAATCGTTTTCCCTGTACCATTACAATCCGGACAAACCGTTTGTGATTGGAAAACACCAAATGGTGTACGCTGCTGCTGAGTTACAGTACCTGTACCACCACAACGACTACAAGATTTCACATCAGATTTACTGCGTGCACCGCTGCCCATGCATTCATCACATTGTTCATCCACATCAATTGTAATCGTTTCGGTTTTACCAAAGATAGCATCCATGAAATCAATGCGCATTTGCATGAAACGATCATTTCCCTTACGTGGTCCATTGCTGGCACGGCGACTTCCACCGCCAAAGCCTCCGCCAAAGAAAGAACCGAAGATATCGCTCAGATCTTCAAATCCACCGAATCCGGCGCCACCGCCAAAGCCCTGTGCACCATCCATACCGGCAAAACCAAACTGATCGTAGGTTGCCTTTTTCTGTGGATCGCTCAATACTTCATAAGCTTCATTTATTTCTTTAAATTTTTCTTCTGCACCCGGTTCTTTATTTATATCCGGGTGATATTTTTTGGCCATCTTACGATATGCCTTTTTTATTTCATCCTCGCTTGCACCCTTGCTTAATCCAAGGACTTCGTAATAATCTCGTTTTTCTGCCATGCTCATCACCTTCCTGAATTGCTTGTTATAAATAAATGATAAAATGTTCCATAAATATTCATGTTACATTTCTTCATACCGGGTTTTATTTTATCACACTTTGCCACAAATACCATTCTTTATTTTATTTATGACACATCATTCTCATTATGACAACAAACTCGCTATCCTATATTTTTAGATACCGTTTCTAACAACATACAAAACCTAGCGCAAGCACTAGGATTTGTAGTCGTCAAACATTTTATTTCTTTTCTTCAAATTCAGCATCTACGACATTGTCATCGTTAGCACCCTGTGCATTACCAGCATCGTTAGGATTTCCTGCCTGCTGCTGATACATCTGTGCACTAGCTGCCTGTGCTGCTTTTTCCAAAGCATCCAGTTTTTCTTTCACAGCTGCCATATCATTTTCATCCAGTGATTTCTGTAAATCATCACGCAATTTCTGTGTTTCTTCTTTCTGTTTAGCGTCAATCTTATCACCACTGTCAGCTAACATACCATCAATCTGTGCGATAAAGCCTTCTGCACGGTTACGTAAATCAATTTCTTCTTTACGTTTTTCATCTTCTGCTTTGTGTTCTTCTGCTTCACGTACCATACGATCGATTTCTTCATCACTTAAACCGCTAGTGTTCTGAATCGTGATAGACTGTTCTTTACCAGTACCCTTATCCTTCGCAGATACATGAACGATACCATTAACGTCAATATCGAAAGTTACTTCAATCTGTGGAACACCACGACGTGCTGGAGCAATACCATCCAGTTTAAACATACCTAATTCCTTGTTATCATTTGCCATTGGACGTTCACCCTGCAATACGCGGATATCAACGGCTGGCTGATTATCAGCTGCTGTTGAGAATACCTGTGATTTGCTTGTAGGAATTGTCGTATTACGTGGAATCAATACTGTCATGACACCACCCATTGTTTCAATACCTAAGCTCAATGGTGTAACATCCAGTAACAATACATCTTTTACATCACCCTGGATAACACCACCCTGGATAGCCGCACCCATTGCTACAACTTCATCAGGGTTTACAGAACGGTTAGGCTCTTTACCTAAGACATTTTTAACAGCTTCCTGAACAGCTGGAATACGTGTAGATCCACCTACTAACAATACCTGATGGATATCGTTCTTTGTTAAACCGGCATCACGCAATGCATTACGTACTGGTTCCATCGTACGATCTACCAAGTGTTTTGTCATTTCATCAAATTTTGCACGTGTTAAAGTTGCTTCAAAGTGCAATGGTCCATCAGCTCCTGCAGAGATGAATGGTAAAGAAATCTGTGTCTGCACCATACCGGATAAGTCTTTCTTCGCTTTTTCACCAGCTTCTTTTAAACGCTGCATTGCCATCGTATCTTTACGTAAGTCAACACCGTTTTCTTTCTTGAATGTATCAACCATCCAATCAACAACAACGTTATCGAAGTCGTCGCCACCTAATTTCGTATCACCGTTTGTTGATAATACTTCAAAAGTACCATCAGCTAATTCCAGGATAGAAACATCAAATGTTCCACCACCTAAGTCATATACCAAAACTTTCTGTTCTTTTTCTGTCTTATCAATACCATAAGCTAAAGCTGCAGCTGTAGGTTCGTTGATGATACGTTCTACTTCCAAACCAGCAATCTTACCAGCATCTTTTGTAGCCTGACGCTGTGCATCGTTGAAGTAAGCAGGCACTGTAATCACCGCTTTTTCTACTTTTTCTCCTAAATAATCTTCTGCATAACCTTTCAAATACTGCAGGATCATCGCACTGATTTCCTGAGGTGTATACTGTTTTCCTTCCAATTCTACTTTTTCATTTGTACCCATTAAACGTTTTACAGATGAAACAGTATTTTTGTTTGTGACTACCTGACGTTTTGCGGCATCACCGACAATTCTTTCACCGTTTTTGTATGCGACAACAGATGGTGTTGTACGATTTCCTTCCGGATTTGTAATAACCTTACATTCTCCGCCATCCATCACAGCGACACAGCTGTTTGTTGTACCTAAGTCAATACCAATAATTTTGCTCATATGAATTTCCTCCTTAATTTATTCACTCACTTTTACGAGTGCTGCACGTAATACGCGATCTTTTAACATGTAACCCTTCTGCAGAACTTCAATGACCATACCGGATTCTACGCCTTCTTTGGCCTCCTGCATCAGTGCCTGGTGATAATTTGGATCAAATGGTTTATCCTGTGCTTCAATTACTTTGACACCTTCATTTTCCAAAATGTGTACCAGCTGCTGATAAATCATCTCAAATCCTTTCACATAATTTTTGATGTTAGGATCTTCAACCTTTACATCAAGTGCTCTTTCCAGATTATCCAATACCGGTAATACTTCAGTAGCGAATCCCTGGATACGATATTTTCGTACGTTGTCTGCCTCACTCTGCAAACGCTTCTTTAAGTTTTCTGCATCTGCATATGCCTTGAAATACGCATTTTTGCTGGCAGCGACTTCTTCCTTTAATTTAGCGACTTCTTCTTCTAATTCTTCAATGCGCTTGCGTTTTGAGAACTTCGCGCTTTTCTTTTCTTCTTTTTCTTCAGCTTTGGCATCTTTTTTTGCTTCTTTATCATCTGCCTTCGCATCTTTGTTTACTTCTTTATCCGCTGCCTTTTCGTCTTTGCCAGCTTCTTTTACTTCTTCGGTTTTACACGCTTCTTTTTCACAGTCACATGTTGTTTCTTGTTGCAATTCTTTTTCTTCCTGCATGATGACCTCCTATACTTCTTCCTGTCGATACAAATCTTCAAGAACCTTGCTCATATACTCCATCAAAGCAACGACACGGCTATACTGCATGCGGGTTGGACCAACGATCATCAGCTCACCTTCTTCATTGTCATTAACTTTGAACTTACTGCTGACAACAGCAACATCATTCATATGGATCAATTCATTTTCACCGCCGATTTCAATTGCCATGTTGCCTTCGTGATTGGCAATCTGACGGAATAAAGAGCTGTCTTCCAACATCTTCATCAATTCCTTGAGCTTTTCGATATCTGCGAATTCCGGCTGGTATAACATATTGGTTTTACCGCTGCAATACACATGCTCCGTAGCGAATTTCATGAAAGCACTGACGAAGGCTTCAAACAAGACTTCATGTCGTGCGACATGACTAGCTAATAAAGGCTCAATTTCCTGCATGCGCTCCACGACCTCATTGATCGGTGTGCCGCTCAGCTTATCATTCAACAAATTGCAGCAGGTCTTGATATCGTCTATACTGACCTCGGTGTTAAAATGGAACGTTTTATTTTCCGTATGCCCATGGTCTGTAATAAAGACGGCGACTGCACTGCGTTCTGTCAAAGGAAATAGCTGAATGTGCTGCAAGGTTTGATACTTGCTTTCCGGTCCTAACACGACAGATGTTAATGATGTCATCTGCGATAGGATGTCACAGCTTTTCTTGACGATTTCATCCATTGAGTAATGGCGTTCCTTGAATACTTCCTGAAGAGAATTCTTAACTCCTTCATCAAGTTGCTTCTCCATCAGATGTTCAACATAGAAGCGATACCCTTTACTGCTTGGAATGCGTCCGCTGGAGGTATGTGTTTTTTCCAGCAAGCCGACATCCTCTAATGCAGCCATTTCATTTCGTATGGTAGCACTGGAACAAGTGAACTCTAACAAATCCATCAATCGCTTAGAGCCAACTGGTTCTGCTGTTCTGGTGAACTCATCAACAATTGCTTTAAATATGGATATCTGGCGATTTGTTAGCATGTCTTTCACTCCTTTCTAGCACTCCACCTCTATGTCTGCTAACAGTATATTCCTTTTTGTTAGCACTGTCAATAGGTGAGTGCTAATATTTTTGTTATTTTTTTGCAAACCCTTTAAAATCAATGGTTTGCAGTATCTTATTTCTTTTGA